>NZ_JBARZC010000172.1:0-1606 GCF_049649345.1 Henriciella sp.
GCTTGGGCACGCGCCCGCTTTCGACCGCCGCTGTCGCTTCGCCTGAGCTGACATAGGCAAGCTGGGCATCTGCGATCTTGTCATAGGTGACCATATTGGTGCGGGTGATGTCCTGCGAGCGGATCACACCCTGCACGGTCAGCACACGGACTTCGTTGCTGACACGGGTCTGCTGATAGCCCTGTATGATCAGATTGCCGTTCGGCTCGAGCCCGATGACGCGGGCGGCGAGCGTGAAGGTGACCTTCTCTGCGCGGTTGATCGCGCCATTGCCGCTCAGCGCCTGATTCCGGCTGTAATCGATGCCGGGCGAGACGGTGGCGCCGCCTGGCAGCACGCCATTGGCCCATTCAGGCAGACCAAAAAGCGCGTTGACATTGAAGTCTGCATTCGTCCCGCGATTGCGCGACAGCGAGTTCTGCATGCTGGCGCGGTCGTCCATCTCGACGATGACGGTCAGCAGGTCGCCGACGGCCTTGGCGCGGCGCATGCTGAGCAGGGAATTGGCCGACGTGGTCCAGAGCGAGTTGGTCTCGCTCGCGGGCGCTGTGGTCTGCACTTCGGTTGCGACAGGTACGAGCTGTGGCGGTTGCGGCATCGCTGCGACCTGCTGGTCAGGGGCAGAGGCGCAGGCCGTAAGGCCGAGCGCGATCAGGGAGGTGGAAATAAGCGTTTTCATTGTGCGAGCACCCATCCTTCGGCCTGGACGGTGCCATTGACCATTTTGCGGGATTTGAGATTGAGGACGGTGACGGAGTCGTTCTCCGCCCCTTCCCCCATGGCGCGACCTGTCGTCGTGATCTCGAGACCGCCCCGGATGTATTTGACGGTGACGAGCTGATTGCGCGTCACAAGCCGTGGGGCCTGGGTGTCCTTCATGGATATTGTCTGGCCGACATAGACCGTCCGGCGCACTTCGCGGCCGAGGACCGGGCTGTCAGCGATAACACCGCCATCTTCTGCAGCGACCATTTCCGGAAGGACGATATCGCCGGCCCGGATAACGTCCGTCGCGACAACAGCCTGCGTGCCGGCAAGAGCGAGCACGAGGCCTGAAACAAGGGATGAAACAAGAGCCATGGCCTAGCGCACCCGTGTCGTTGCGGCGAGCATTTCGTCGGCCGCGGTGATGACCTTGGAATTGAGCTCATAGCCACGCTGGGCTTCGATCAGCTCGGAGATCTCCTGCACAACATCGACGCCGGACTCCTCGAGATACCCCTGTCGCAGCTGCCCGACCCCTTCAGTGGCGGGGACGAGCCGGTTCGGCGCGCCTGAGGCTTCGGTTTCGCGGAACATGTTGTCGCCCATCGCCTCGAGGCCTTTTTCGTTCACGAAGCGGACGAGCGAGATCGTGCCGATGGGCTGGCCGGCGGCCTCATTGTCGAAATAGGCAACGACTTCGCCATCAGGGCTGATCGAGACGCTGCGCGCATCCTCCGGGATGACAATCCCGTCTGTCAGCTCATAGCCATCCTTGGTGACGAGCTGCCCATCAGCGCTGCGGTTGAGATTGCCGTCGCGCGTATAGGCAGACTCCCCGGAAGGAAGCGTGACCTCCAGGAAACCGGTCCCGTCGATGGCAAGATCGAGCTCAGACCCTGTC
>NZ_JBARZC010000173.1:0-8973 GCF_049649345.1 Henriciella sp.
ATGTATGATATCGCATCTGCAGCCAGTACGGTTGCGTTCAGCTTGATGCGGGATGGAGCAGCCCGGTAGCTCGTCAGGCTCATAACCTGAAGGTCGCAGGTTCAAATCCTGCTCCCGCACCCAATAAACCCCTGAAATCCTTGCGGATTTCGGGGGTTTTTGCTTTTGTAGCCTTGAATGCGCCGCCAATCGATTTCCGCGGGCGCTGATGGTATGGGTGCACCGTGAGAGGAGGGCGGGGATGAGCGAATTCGTGCTGAAGATCAGCTGCAATGACGTGCGCGGCATCGTTGCGCGCGTGTCCACCTTCCTGGCGACGTCGGGATGTAACATTCTCGACGCCCAGCAATTCGACGACCGGCTCAGCAACCAGTTTTTCATGCGCGTCTCTTTCGATCCGGGCGATGAGACGATTGGAGGTTTGAGAGACGGATTTACGCCCATCGCCGAAGAGTTCGGCATGCGATGGAGGCTGCGCGACACGTCCGTGCCGCCGAAAGTCCTGATCTTGGTGTCGAAATTCGATCATTGCCTGGTCGATCTCTTATACCGCCGGCGTATCGGAGAACTCGACATGGATGTGGTGGCAGTCGCATCAAACCATCCGCAGCCGGACGACTATACTGGCGTGATAGACAATATCCCTTTTGAACATCTGCCTGTGACGCGGGACACCAGGCAGCAGCAGGAGCATGACCTTCGGGCGTTGATCGAAAAGACCGGCGCCGAACTCGTCGTTCTTGCGCGCTATATGCAGATCCTGTCCGATGAGATGAGTGCCTATCTTTCCGGCCGCTGCATCAATATCCACCACAGCTTCCTGCCGGGCTTCAAAGGCGCGAAGCCCTACCACCAGGCCTATGAGCGCGGCGTGAAAATGATCGGCGCGACGAGCCATTATGTGACGGCCGCCCTCGATGAGGGCCCGATTATCTGTCAGGACGTGCAGGCCATTACGCACAGGGACCGGCCCGACGGCCTCGTTGCTATAGGCCGCGATATCGAGCGGCGCGTGCTGGCGCGTGCCGTCAAGGCGCATATTGAAGACCGGGTCTTCCTGAACAACGGACGGACCGTCGTGCTTGAAGGGTGAGAGCAGCTCTCCGACGGCTTGCCAATCCAGGCTCTCACGCCGCGCTTGTCGATATGCTAAGCTCACAGCGCCTGAGATGAATGCGAGACCACTGATCCTATGCCAGCCGATGCCTTTCAAACGACATCCACTCGAGAAGACGACCTTGTCGCGCGTGCGGCGCGGCGCATACCCCTCCTGAAAGAGCGGGCAGAGGAGGTCGAAAAGACCCGGGCCCTGCCGCAGGATCTCGCAGAGACGCTGGCCCGTGACGGCTTCTATACGCTCTGCCACCCGGTCTCGCAGAACGGGCAGGGAGCCACGCCGGCCACATATTTCAATTGTATCGAAACACTCGCCCGAGGCGATGCATCGCCTGCCTGGTGCGCCTTCATTGCGACCACCGCATCATACGGCATGTCCACCGTCGAAACCGAAGCCATGGCGCGCCTGCTGGAGCGTCCCGACATCATCACGGCAGGTGTTTTCGCGCCAATGGGACGGGCCGTCCCGGCGACTGAAAACGGCGAGGCTGGCTACAGGGTGACAGGCCGTTGGGCGTGGGGCTCGAGTAGCCAGAATGCCAGCTGGATCATGGGCGGGTGTCTTGTCGCCGATGAGACAGGCGCGCCCGTTCTCAACGACAAGGGCAAGCCGAGACATATCTCGCCAGTCTACAGCGCTTCGGACGTCAGCTTCATCGATACGTGGACCGTTTCGGGCTTGCAGGGCACAGGATCCACGGACTTTGCGGTCGACAATGCATTTGTACCGGCAGATCGCGTCATCGGCAATTTTGATACGGCCCGCGACGATCTCGCCATCTACAGGTTCCCAGGCTTCAGCCTGCTCGCGCTCGGCATTGCCGCTGTCGCGCTTGGCACAGCGCGGGGCGCCATGGAGGATTTTCTCGAGCTTGCCCATGCCGGCGACGGCAAATCGCCCTTGGCTACCAAAGCTTCCTCCCATCGCGATGCGGCCGTGGCTGAAGCTGCCATCCGCCAGGGCCGTGCATTTCTTGTCGAGGCCGTGGAGGCGTGCTGGGCGGAGGCTGAAGCCGGGCCTGTATCAATTGAGCGCCGGCGCGATCTTCGCCTGGCCTGCACCGCCGCCGTCAGGTCAGCCGCCGGGGCTGTCGACGACCTCTATGAGCTGTGTGGCGGGGCTTCCGTCTACAGACGCTTGCCGATCCAGCGCCGGTTTCGCGATGTGCACGTGGCAACGCAGCACATCATGGTGCGCAAGGGGATCTATGACCTGGCTGGCAGATTGTTGCTGGATCAGCCGACAGACGTCTCGATGCTATAGTCCGGTCTCGGCACACGCGAACTAGTCGAAATCGCGCTTCCACTGGATCGATAATTCCTGGCCATCTTCCGATCCGGTCGCCGCCTCGACTTCGATATTATCGATAGGCTCCCATTCGATCGCGACGCCCGGGGCACCGGCTTCCCCCGAACGGACTTCGAGGTAGACGTCTTCGGTCAGATATTTGCCGCTGGTCACTTCAACGCCGCCACTTTCAGCGCTGCCGACGTCGAATGTATCGAGCCCAAGCGCCTGCTCAATGCCGCCAAGCAGATCGAAGCCACCGCCGCCTGACAATTGGGCCAGCGCAGCTGCGAGTCTTGCCGTTTCGAGCGCCGTGAGCTGCGAGGGCGAGCGGCCAAACAGGACACGGGACAGCACTTCATCGTCTGGCAGGACAGGGTTCGAGGTTAGCTCTACCTCTGGCCGGTCGATTGTGCCGACGACGTTCAGAATGGCGTTGATGTCGTCATTGGTCTCATGCGTCGCCGAAATGTCGAGGCGGGACTGACCGATCTCGCGGTTCAGGCGGACCGAACTATCGCCGAATGTGAACCGGTTGCCGAGCAGATCGAACCGGCCCCGGACAATCCGGGCCTCTCCTGCAATGATGGGTTCTCCCAGCGTGCCGGTGATCGTTGCGTCCAGCGCGAGTTCGGCATTGACGCCGCGTCCGTTGA
Source organism: Henriciella sp. (assembly GCF_049649345.1). Taxonomy (GTDB): domain Bacteria; phylum Pseudomonadota; class Alphaproteobacteria; order Caulobacterales; family Hyphomonadaceae; genus Henriciella. The sequence continues at coordinate 3,061 of NZ_JBARZC010000173.1, forward strand.
CATCGATCCGGCCCGGCGCGTCGAGCGTGATGTCGAGACGGGTTGCGGCGTCTTCCTCGGTCTCTTCTTCCTGTCGTTCGGCAGGGTCTTCAAAAGAAACGTCGAGCGTTGGCGGTCCGCCGCTTGGCAATTTGCCGATATTGATCTGGCCTTCATCGACCGTGAGATCGCCTATGATTTCCAAAAGTTTCGGCTGCTGGTTGAGGGTCATGGTCCCGCTAACAGTGGCGCTGCCTTCGCGCCGTTCGGTGACAACCAGCTTGTCGGCTGTCAGTTGAACGTCGCTCTGCCCGGAGCCATCGATACTCATCTCGCCGCTGCCTGTCAGTGTCCCGCCCGAGCGCCCGCGTGCTTCGAAGCTGGACAGCGACAGCCGCCCGCCGCCCAGCGTCGCAGAGCCATTGATCCGGTTCAGTACCATGCCGAGTTCGCCATGCTCAAAGACACCTTGTGAGAAATTGAGCTCGCCCTGAAATGTCTGGTCCAGGGTCGGGAGTTCGCCTGACAGGCTCAAATCAACAAGGCCCTCAAGAACCATTTGCGGCGGCACAAACAGGGCGGCGATGGCTTCGATCTGGCCATTGGCGGACGCCTCAAACGGGATTTGCCGGCTCTCGTCTCTCTGAATGAAGGGCAGGTTATCGGAGGTGGTGACGGGCAGTCTGAACTGCGCATTCGCTTCGAGCGCCTCATTGTCGAGCGCGCGCACATCCATGGTGAGGAGGTCGGGAGCAAGATTGCCGGTAAAGAACAGGTCGATCGGTGCCAGATCAGAGCCCGGCCTTGAGACGGACAGAAGTTCCCCGCGGATCGGCCCCGACAGCGTGCCGGCTTCGGTTTCTGTGATCTCGGCATTGATATCAATCGCCCCGGACAGGCTTGGCCGGCCCATCAGCAGCAGGACAGGCGCGATCTTCATCCCCTCCGCCTCGACCCGTATGGCTGTCGTGCTGCGGGTGGAGATGTTGGCCGCCAATTCGCCTTCGAGCGCGGCCAGCCGGGCGGTCGCTTCAAACCCATCCTCATAGCTTGTGTACCGGATAGGCTCTCTCGTCGTGAAGGCGAGCTCACCAAGATTTGCCGAGACCGAGGCGATGAGATCTAGCGGTGACCTGGAGGTCAGCCCGCTGACAGTACCGTCGACATCGAGCGAGGTTGGATAACTGAGAGCATCAAGTTCGGTCCGCCCATCAAGCTCGATCACGAAATTGGTTTCTTCCAAGGTGCCGTTTGCTCTGACGACCAGAGCTTCGGCTTCAGTCGGGCCAAGGCTGAACTGTTGAAGCGTCGCATCAAGCACGAGCCTGTCTCCGGTGATCCCGGCATCGAGTTCGATTGATTGTGCGGGCAGGCCTTCAGGCAGCGTCCCGTTTACAAAGGCTTCGCCCCGCAGGCTTGTCAGATCGGCGCCCTGGCCTGAAAGGTCGGCCTGGGCCTGAAGGTCGTTCCATGTCGCGTCGAAATCACTGAGCGTCCAGTTTGAACCGGAGAGGGCCAGACCCGTCGAGGCCGCCAGTGGGCCGGTTTGGCTATCGGCTGAAAGATCGACATCGGCGGTGAGGTCCCCTCCGGCATATCGTCCCCCTGCCGACAGCGTCGTGTCAGAGAAGGCCATATCGCCGCGCTGCAGCTCAGGGACGCTGATGCGTGCTTCGAAACGGAGATTATCAAGATTGCCGCTAATGTCTGCGAGCCCATCAAGCGAGGAAAGGCGAACGCCTGACACCTCCGCTTGGCCGGCATCAATGTCGAGCGAGGCCGATACGCTTCCGCCGTTTGCTATGGCGCCTGATCCGGACGCGCGCAGATTTCCGCTATTGAGCGTCATCCGGTTCAGCCTGATCTGGCCGGATCCTTCATAGACCCCATTCGCCGACACCTCTGCCTGATTGCCGGCCCATTGGTCGAGTGGGGCCGGAAGGTCTCCGAAGTCCGAAGCATTGATCTGTGTGGTGAACCGGGTCGATGTCGGATTGGCGCGTGAGAGTTCAAACTGACCACGCAGCATGGCCGCCCGCGAGAGACCTGCGGCTTCGGTATCGAGCTGGAAACTCCCGGCAAGGTCGGCCGTCGGTGTCGAGGCGAGGCTGACAGTGCCCGCAGCCGTCGCACGCCCCGCGCGCCCGCGCACGATGAACTCGCGCACGGAAAGAACCCTGGAGGAGAGGTTGTACTGGGCATTGGCCTCCAAGGTTGGTGTACGCCCCGCCATCTGGCCGGCCGTGCCGGAGAGCTCGGCTTGCTCGGCGCTTAGCGTCGTTCGAACCGAAATGTCGGGCCGGTTAAGTGTTGCAACGACCGGGCCTGACACGGTTGCGGCTCGAAAGGCGGGCACATCGACATCGCTGGCCTCCACTGTGCCATCGAACCGGGCCGCCCCTTGATCATAGGAGGCAGTCCCATCGATGATGGCGCGCGATAGCGAAATGTCTTCGCGCCCGATGAAGCGATCGGGGTCATCGGCGATGAGGCGGAGATCTGCACCATACGCGCCCGTTTCCGCCCGGCGGACGAGGGCATTGAGAAGAAGATTGTCTGCCTCAGCCGACATGTCGATCACAGGGCGGCCGTCCTGGCGGGAAATGTCGCCGACAACCGTGAGTGTGTCGCCGAGATAATCTGTCAGGTCCTGTGTGAGAGGATGCGTACCGGGATGAGCATCGATTTCGACGGTAATCACATCATCGCGCGCGCCCGCTGACAGGGTCAATGCATCCTCGTCCTCGATCTCCACTTGTCCATCGGCGGTCCAGGCGTCGAGCGTCCCTGTAGCCTCTAGATTCGCCTCCAGCGACTGGCCTTGGTCAAGGCGGGCGAGCGATGCGAACAGGCCGCCTGCCGGGCCGTCCAGCTCCAGATTGCCGGTCAGGCGGTAGTCATCCGACCATTCGAGATCTGCGAGCAGCTGGTCGCCTTCCCCCTCAAGGGGCAAAACAGAAATCATGCTGCTGCCGCCATCCTCGCGAAGGGCGCCTTGCCCTTCTATTTTGAGTGATAGGGCCCGTGGGAGGACGCCTTTATCGGTTCGAAACTCGCGGACCAGAAGCTGATCCACGTCCCCGGTACGGATCGGCATGGAGCCGCCACCACCTTCACTCTGAGACGAGGTGAGGGTGGGACGGCGCATGACATGGATCAGATCGGCTTCCAGCGCGTCGATCAGAAGCGCCCTGCGCCTGAGGGCCAGAGGTTTCCAGTCCGCATGAAGATCTTCAGCCACCAGCCAGACGCCATCCTCGTCTGAAACGGTCAGTCGTTCGATGCGAAAGCGTCCGAGCAGGTCGCCTTTGAGGCCTTCAACTTCAATCTGCTGACCCGACGGCGAAGCGGACTCAATCTGCTTCTCGACGAAGTTCCGTCCGAAGTCGGATTGAGCAGCGAAGCGCAGAGCGAGAAGCAATATTAGAACAAGCGCGGCGATGCCGCCAAGGACGATGAGGGACCATTTCAGAATTGGTCTGCGGCGCTGCGCCTCAGTATTTTGTGTCGTTTCAGCCATGGTCAGAAGGCCTGGCCAATTGAGATGTAGATCTGGACCGGGTCGTCGAAGTCGTCCGGATTGAGCGGCACCGCCACATCAAGACGGATCGGGCCGGCAGGCGTCGTGTAGCGGACGCCCAGCCCGGCTCCGTATTGTGCGTCATCGAAGTTCGAAAACTCGTCCGTCGACACGCTGCCGGCGTCGATGAAGGCAACGATGCCGATATTCGGGCGCCAGCGGTAGCGGGCTTCCAAAGACGTCTCAACGACGGACTTGCCGCCAAGCGGTGTGCCATCCTCGGTGCGCGGTCCGATCCCCTGATAGGAATAACCGCGCACACTGCCGCCACCGCCCGAATAGAATCGGGTGTCGACGGGCAGGTCGGCGGCGTCGGCGCCAAGCACGGCCCCGATTTTCAGGCGGCCAGCAAGAACAAACCGTCTTTCATCATCGAACGGAATATATCCACTGACCTGACCGGATGTGCGAACGAAGGGATTGGTGTTGTCCCCAAACGTATAGCTGGGCTCGACGCGGCCATTGGCTCGCCAGCCGGAGCGCGGATCAAGCACGCTGTCGGTCTCGTCGAGCCGGGCAGCGCCGTACACGGACAAGATCTGCAGGTCCCGCTCGCCGAATTCATCCTCTTCCTTGGTGATCTCTGCATTGACGCCATAGGAGTACGTGAACTCAGGTCCGCGGACGACTTCGTATCCAGCGCCAACCTCAACAGCTTGGCGGTCATAAGCATCGGTGGTCTCATTCGAGATGCCGGCATTCAGCACGAGCCCGCGCCCATAGCCGAATTCGTTTGGACGCCGCCAGACTATATCGAGGGCCTGTTCCAGTTCCGCGACAGTCAGATCCGCCACCACGACATCGCCTCGGCGGGTGAGATTGCGGCGGGTCAGCTCGGCATTGAGGCCGGCGCCCTCATTCGTGGAATAGCTGGCGCCGAGTGCGATCGTATTGCGCTTGCGCTCAGTGAGCGTGACCTCGACATTGCGAACTTCCGTACCGTCCTCGCCGACCGCGCTTGCTTCCTCGGACAGGGTGGCGCGTGCGACGTTGAACAGGCGTGTCTCGGCAAGCCGCGTATTCAGCAGCGAAAGGTCTGCCGGGTCGTACAGCTCGCCTTCCTCATAAGGGATGAGCCTGCGCAAATAGGTGGCCTTGGTGACCAGATCGTCCTGCGGGATGAGTGTCTCGCCAAATCGCACGCGCGGACCTGAATCTACTATGTATGTGACGGATAGTGTTTCATCGTCCCGGTCGCCGATGACCCTGCGGTCTTCGACTTCCGCATACGGATACCCTTTCTGGCGCAGCTGCGACACGATCCAGCGCTCGGCATCGATGACCCGGTCGGGAAGGGCCGCGCGGCCGCGCTCGACAGGCAGGCCATCCCGAATGGCCGTCTGATCATCCGTTAGCGGCTCGGCATCGATGAATTCGACGGAGACGTCGCCCAGCGCAAATTGCGGGCCTGGATTGATCCGGAGCCGGGCGACCGGGCTTTCGGTGTTCTCGACGGCGAGATCGATTCTGGGATCGAAATAGCCTTCACTGTTAAGAAGCGCTTTGACGGCGCTGGCTGCCCTGCGGCCCTGCCTGCGCGCTTCGAGCGGCGTCTGCGGCGTCGACTCGTCGGGTAAGGCGTCGCGTACGGAGGCATCAAGCTCTTCATCGATCTCGTCGCCCGTGATCTCAACGCGCACCTGATCGGCGACAGCTGGCAATGCCGCTGCAAGCGTAATCATGAGAAGAGCTGTTATCTGCCTTGTCATCCTGTCCAAGTCGCGCTGGCACACCTGTCGGCTGCCTTGCAAGATGCGCACTAATCGCGCCTGATTGAGCCAATCTATTGCTCAATATGTATGTTCAGATGAATTTAACGCCCAGATCAGTGCCACGTTGCCACTGTAATTGGCATTTCACGCTTTTCCTCGAGAATTCATCCGTGGGATGAATAACAAGGTCGAACGTATCCTGAACCGGACGGGCGATATCGAGTTTTAGCCGGGCGCCCGCCGAGGAGATATTCACAAGCCTGACCGAGCGCGGGACGATCACCCCCGCTTCAACAAGTTCAGCCGATTTGGTGGACCCTAAGCGCAAGTATTGTCGCTTGTCTTTCACAAAGGGCAGGGAGGAAAGTGCCATCTCAGTTATCCTGATCGCTTATAGCCTCACCCTTACATAACAAGGTGTGCAAAGTCTTTCAGCGGCCGGCGAAATTCGCACTGTGGACCTGAGATTACAGGGGCCTGGGCATGTGCGATGACGCGGGATCTGCCATTATCCGATTCAATCACAAATTCAGCCCTTCATTTATAACGATCTTAACGAAGTTTCGCGATATCGGGAGCAACCTATTGCGACGAAAGGGGCCCCATGGCAGGAGACTAGCCGGACTGATCATTGTCTTGGTG
>NZ_JBARZC010000174.1:0-5078 GCF_049649345.1 Henriciella sp.
GTTTACAAGGCTGTAGGTGTCGGGATCGAGAAGCTCCGGCTTCCGGCGGGCATTAAACTTCGTGTAGGTGTCGAGCAGGTCCGCAATCTCGTCTGCATGCTCATCGGGAAACTGCTCGCCGGCCCACTGGCGCGTATAATCACCCATCCGCTCCAGCGGCCAGTCTGAAGGGTCCCAGGCAAAGTCGAGGAAGAAATCGATCGGTAATTCCATGGGCTTCAGATCGCCGACATTGACGATCCAGAGCTCGTCGGCGCCGTATTCATAAGCAACCGACATCTGCTCGCGCACGCGCTCCAGCTGCGTGGTGTTGATCCATTTATAGTTCCGCGGGCCGCCGACATAATCGAAGTGATAATAGACGCCATAGCCGCCGGGACGCTCTTCGCCGAGCTTCGGCAGGCGGCGGATATTGCCCCAATTATCATCGGCAAAGAGAAGCGTGACATCGTCGGGCACGCTCATGCCCTGATCGTAATAGTCCTGCACTTCCTTGTAGAGCGCCCAGATCTGAGGCTGCTCCGAGGCCGGCGCGCCTGTCACCTCGGCGATGATGTCGCGCTGGGCGGCGACAATGCCTTCCAGAAGCTCGGGGGCCGTGCCTTCCGTCATCGCCTCGTCGCCGTCCCCGCGCATGCCGATCGTGACGATCGCCTCGCGGCCCGCGATCCGCTCCATGCCGAAGCGCCAGAAGTCTGTCAGCACGGCGGGGTTGGATGCGAAATTCCAGGCGCCCTCGCCATAACGCTCCCATTCAATATGCGCCCGGCCCAGCGGCTCGTGATGCGAGGTCCCGATGACGACGCCCATCTCATCGGCGAGCGCGGCATTCATCGGGTCGTCGTCATAGAAGGCTTTGCCCCACATGGCCGGCCAGAGATAATTACCCTTGAGCCGCAGGATCAGTTCGAAGACACGCTCATAGAAATCGTGATTGAAGCCGCCATAGGTGGCATTCACCCAGCCATAGAGCGCCGGGTTTTCATCATTCAGGAAGATGCCGCGATAGCGCACGGCCGGTTTCTCGACGCGCCGCTCACCGGGCACGAAGAGCGTATCTGTCTGCTCAATCGGAACATCAGCCCACCAGGTCCAGGGCGAGATGCCAGCCTGTTCGGCAAGGTCATAGACCCCGTATATCGTGCCGCGTTTGTCAGAGCCTGCGACAATAAGAGCGCTCTCGACGCCATCAAACGGGCGCTCCACGGCCTCATGCATGAAGGCCTCCCACTCCCCTGCCAGCCCTTCAGAAGACACGGCCGCCTGCTCTGTCAGAGGCGCAAGCCAGCGCGACTTGCCGAGTGATCCGACAATGATCAGATGCTCGGTCTCATTCGGCAGGCTGGTCGCGATGAGCGGGCGTGCGCCTGTCCGCGCTTCAAGGTCGGCCTGCAGATTGCGGACCGCCCGCAGAATGCCTTCATCTTCGCCCGGATCGACAAGGATGGTGGCGATACGCTCCTCGGCAAAGATCGGGAAACCCTGCTGCACCGGTTCTGCGCTCGCGCTTTCCCCGGCGCGCGAGTCAGGCGCGGCAGCCCTTTGTGCGCAGGCCGGCAGCGCCATGAAAAGCAGGAGTGATACCAGAACCGGCAGGATGGATCTGGGCGCCGCAGGGCTCGACCGGTATTTCGTCATTTATTTTACCTTGGCCTTTTCCGTTGCGCTCGATTTCGATATCGTCTAGCCAAAATGTTAACGCCAACATTCTCCGGTGCAACCACCTACCGAACCAAGACATGTCTTTCGAAAAGACAGTCGAACGCACAAGGGAGAGGCGAAAAGGGGAGACGAGAATATGCGCATCATCAATCCATCATGGGTCCCGCTGGCCGCCGCTGCCGCCGGCCTTCTGGTTACGGCCTGTACCACGGCCGAGCCACCCGCCGAGACCTCGGCGCCTGAGGCCGCTGCGCCACAGCCGGCGGAACAACAAGCCGATGTCTCTGTGTGGCCTGCCCCGCAGAGCGATCTCATCGATCCGTCCATCGAGGCGCGCATTGACGAGATCATGGCAAAGATGACGCTGGAGCAGAAAGTCGGCCAGGTTATCCAGGCCGACAATGGCTCCGTGACACCCGAAGATGTCAAAAAATACCGGCTCGGCTCTGTGCTCAGCGGCGGCAATTCAGCGCCGAACGGCAAGCCCTATGCGAGCGTCGAGGAATGGGTCGCCGAGACAGATGCCTATTATGCTGCCTCAGTCGATCCTGAAGGGGTCGAGATCGCGATCCCGATTATCTGGGGCATCGATGCGGTCCACGGCCATAATAACGTCATCGGCGGCACCGTCTTTCCGCACAATATCGGCCTCGGCGCCATGCGTAATCCCGGGCTGATCGAGAAGATCGCAGAAGTTACCGCCACAGAGCTGCGCGTGACCGGCCATGACTGGACGTTCGCACCCACCGTCGCCGTCCCGCGCGATGACCGCTGGGGACGCACTTATGAAGGCTTTGCAGAAGACCCCGAAGTGGTCGCCTCCTATTCCGCAGCGATCGTGGAAGGCCTGCAGGGCGTCTTCGGCGCGGATGACTTTCTTGACGACACACATGTGATCTCCACGGCCAAGCACTATCTCGGCGATGGCGGCACTGAGGGCGGCGCAGACCAAGGCGACACGCAGGTCTCAGAAGCCGAGCTCGCGCGCATTCATGGCGCCGGCTATCCCCCTGCCATCGAAGCGGGCGCGCTCTCCATCATGGCGACCTTTTCCAGCTGGAACGGCACCAAGACGACCGGCGACAAACACCTGCTGACCGATGTTCTCAAGGAGCGCATGGGTTTTGACGGCTTCGTCGTCAGCGACTGGAACGCGCACGGCCAGGTCGATGGCTGTACCAATGAAAGCTGCCCGGCCGCGCTGATCGCCGGCATCGACATGTATATGGCGCCCGATAGCTGGAAGGGGCTTTACGAAAATACGCTCGCCCAGGCCCAGAGCGGCGAGATCCCGATGGCACGCCTCGATGACGCGGTGCGCCGTATCCTGCGCGCCAAGCTGCACTACGGCTTGTTCGACGAAGGGCGCCCCTCAGAGCGCCCGCTCGCCGGTCGCAGCGACCTTCTCGGCTCGCAGGACCACCGGGCCGTTGCCCGTCAGGCGGTGCGCGAATCGCTCGTCCTGCTCAAGAATGATGGTGTCCTGCCAATCGCGCCGACGGCGAATATCCTCGTCGCAGGCGATGGCGCAGACGATATTTCGAAACAGTCTGGCGGCTGGACGCTCACATGGCAGGGCGGCGGCATCGAGAATGACGAATTCCCGAACGGCGCTTCGATCCTCGACGGTCTGGTCTCTGCGGCTGGCAGCGTCACCCACAGCCCGGATGGCAGCTACGTCCAGACACCGGATGTCGCCATCGTCGTCTTCGGCGAGGACCCGTATGCCGAATTCCGCGGCGATGTCGACCATCTCGCTTATGACCTCGACGGCTCAAACGAAATCGAGCTGCTGCGCAAGCTGCAAGCCGACGGAATCCCGACCGTCAGCGTCTTCCTGTCGGGCCGCCCGATGTGGGTGAATCCAGAGATCAATGCCTCGGATGCCTTTGTCGCCGCCTGGCTGCCGGGCAGCGAAGGCGCAGGCGTCGCAGATGTCCTGATCGGCGCGGAAGACGGCACCCCGCGCCATGACTTCACCGGCACGCTATCCTACTCCTGGCCAAAGAGCCCCGATCAGAGCCCGCTCAATGTCGGAGACGAGATCTACGATCCGCTCTTTGCCTATGGCTACGGCCTTTCCTACGGATCGCCCGGCGAAGTTGGCGAGCTTGATGAAACAGTGCCGGACACCCTGCAGGCGACCGCCGGTAGCAGCGTGTTCTTCGGCGACGGCAGCTTCAGCACGAACTCGCAGGCGGTCACCTCCGACGGCGTCAGCCAGGGCCGCGTCGACCACACCGCCCAGGAAGATGCCCTCCTGTTCACCTTCCCAGAGGCTGGCGGCGAGGTCGCCTTCATCGATGGCACCACCCGCGATATCATGCGCGAAGCCAATGCCGATATCGAGCTCATGCTCACCCTGCGCTCGACGCTGACCTCTCCGGTCGAAATCGGCATGGCCTGCGAAGGCGACGATTGCAGCGGAACACGGCTGCTGTCGGCGGCTGATCTCGGAAATGGCGAGTGGAGCGAGCTTCGCATCTCTCTGAGCTGCCTCGGTGAGCTCGATCTCACAGCCGTCACCTCGCCTGTCCTGGTGCAGGCATCGGGCACCGGAACGCTGGCCATTTCCGATGCCCGCCTGGTCGAGGATGCAGACGCGCAAGAGACCTGTCCTGGTGAGTGATACGGCCCTGCCCGGCTCAACTCGCAACGCAACCTCTGACCTGCGGCAGCTTCGCGGCCACGGTTTCGAGCTTGAGCTGCAGGCTGGTTGCGGCGGGCGGATCGTGTCGCTGCGCCATCAGGGCAAGGATGTGCTCCACCCGGATACCAGACCGCGGGACAGGAATGTTCTCGATGCGGGCTGTTTTCCGCTGGTGCCGTTCTCGAACCGCATCCGCAACGGCGAATTTTCATTCGGCGGGAAGGCCTATTCGCTCGACAGCAATTGGGATGGCGACGCGCATGCCATTCATGGCGAAGGCTGGACCAGCGCCTGGACGGTGACCCATCAGGATGATGTCTCGGCGCGCCTGTGGATGTCGGGCAGCGGGTGGTGGCCCTGGGCCTATGAATGCAGCCAGATGATCCGGCTCGCCCCCAACAAGGTCATCCTCTCGCTGAATGTGACAAATCTCGACAACAGGCCGATGCCGGCCGGGCTGGGGTTCCACCCCTATTTCCCGCACCATCCAGGCACCCAGCTTCAATTCAGCGCCACGGGCGTGATTGCACCGATGGGCGAGCGGCTCGCTGAGATCGATCCGCTGACACCGAAGACGGACTTTTCACAGCTCACTGATGTCGATGCGCGCGATCTGGACCATGGCTATGCCGGCTGGGACGGGACAGCGACAATTCACCAGCCGGGCCAGGCCATGGAGATTGCCGTCCGGACGAGCTGTGCACCTGCTGGAACGGTGGTGTACACGCCGCCTGACCTGCCCTTTTTCTGTTTCGAACCCGTCTCA
>NZ_JBARZC010000175.1:0-1874 GCF_049649345.1 Henriciella sp.
TAGCTATTGACACGGTTCTCAGAGCATGACCGTCGCCGAAGCAGCCCTTAATCCGCCGCGCAGCATCGGTGAGTTAGGGCTCGGCCCGGCCGTTCGCCGTGTGATGTGGTAAGATCCGCTGTCGGCATTCCGCCGATGTTTGGGTGGGGATGGTGGATCGGAGGATGAACCATGCCTATCACCAACCTGCCTGTTCCACGTCCCAAGCCACCCGCCTGGAATCGGGGCCGCATCGTCGGTCAGAAACGCGCCTTGCTGCCGAAACACGTTTGGGCCATTCGGGTCCGCCTTGAATTGGCCGAGAAGCTTCGGGATCTGGCGCTCTTCAACATGGCCGTCGACAGCAAGCTCAGGGGCTGCGATCTGGTGCGCCTCCAGATCGCCGATGTCTTCGTCGCCGATCGGATGAAGGAGCGCACCACGATCGTGCAGAGCAAGACGGATCGGCCGGTCCAGTTCGAGATCACCGAGACGACGCGGCAATCGGTTCATGCATGGATCGCCAGTCCCGCTATGATCGGGTCGACCTATCTCTGGCCGAGCCGTTTCCACGCCAGTCCGCACATCTCGACCCGGCAATACGGTCGCATGTTGAAAGCTTGGGTGGCAGCAATCGGATTGGAGCCGAGCGCTTATGGCACCCATTCGATGCGGCGGACGAAGGCGGCTCAAATCTACAAGAAGACCGGCAATCTGCGCGCCGTTCAGCTCTTGCTCGGACACACCAAGATGGACAGCACCGTCCGCTACCTCGGGGTGGAACTGGAGGACGCGTTGACGATCGCCGAAGGCGTTGAAATCTGATCCAAGAACGGATGCCGGCCTTCACAGATGCCGGTCGGCATCCATACTTTGATGCAGGATCCGGATGACCGCGATGCCGTCGACGCCTTCGAAGAAATAAATCATGTGTGCGCCGCAGGCTGCCTTCTTGTAGCCTTGGCGAATATCCTCGGCGGAACGGACGTGAACCCTGCCGTCGGCGATGCCTGCGCTGGTCGCCTCGATATCCCTGATGTATCTGACCGCTTGATCGCGACCTCAACGCTTCAAGGTGAAATCCCAGATGTCTTCGATGTCGGCCTGTGCCGCCGGCGAGAACCGGACCGATCTAGTTCCTTCAGTCACTGGTCTTGCGCGCAACGAACGCGTCGAAGTCGAACGGCTGCGGACTTCCAGACTGCTCACCTTCGATCAAAGCGGCTCTGAGCCGGTCTACTTGCGCCTCATGCTCTTCGAGTAGGCGCAAACCCGCGCGAACGACATCGCTGGCGCTACTGTAACGACCGGTGTTCAGTCGCTCATCGATGAAGCTGGCGAAATGATCTCCGAGAGATACGGATGTGTTGCGCGGCATGGCGGGCCTCCCTGACGCTCTATACCAAAGATTGGTAGATACTCGCAAGGATGCAAGCGCAGCTGAAGGCTGGTATACCCGTCATTCAGATTTCCACTTTCGGGTTAGAAGTGCGGGACTTTCCGGACTTTCGGCGATCATACGATGCAAGTGCAGAAAGACCGGCGGGAGGTTTGCAGCGGCAGCATCCACAGTTCCGCCCCGCAGCGCAGGTCGCCACAGCGGCCATTCAAGACAGCAAAAACGGGAAGACCCATACCGTTCATTCGCTGCGCTTCGTCTCAGCGCCACCGATGCGGGATAACGTGAACTTTCGCTGCGTATGCGCCAATGACTGGTTCCAAGCAAATGATCCAAACTTGCGCACGCCGCTACACGGCAACAGCAACTGTCACCACAGCGGGAATTGGAACGTGCCACTCGGGTCCCGGTCCGTGCTTCTCCAACACCTCGGCTACGACCGCCGCCCGAATTGCTTCTGCATTTGCTACCGGCTGCGGGCGCAGCAGAGCACCCC
>NZ_JBARZC010000176.1:0-2340 GCF_049649345.1 Henriciella sp.
GTTACGATAGGCCCCCAATCGGTTACGATAGCATCTCCAACTCATTGAAATTAAGCGCGAATTTTGCTCCTGAATCTATGAAATTAGAATCAAGAAATTAAGAAAGGGCCGAAGCTGTGGATAACTCTGCGACCGCCCATGTAATTATGACAAATCCTTGTGCCGAAAATATCCCCGCCGGAGGCACCGACAAAGCGCCGCCCGCAGGGCGGCACAATGGACGGCCGCCAGAAGCGGCCGAACTCCTTCGGGCGGGCTTCGCCCGCAGAGAAGCGGACGCGCTTACGCGCGGCTTTGATGCGCAGCCCTGACAGGCTGCATGGATGGAGATGAAGGAAAGCCTTTTCCTTCGATCCAATCATGCCAGAGGCTACCCGCGTGCTCGCTGCGCGGAAGCCCTCCCTGCGCCCACCCACGCCTGCGGCGCGGGTCCCTGTGGCTCGGGACCGCCCTACAGGCGGCAAGGGGCTTCCCCTGCGCTGCGCGCGCCGGTGATGCGATAAGCATGATCGGCTCCGAGGGATGATCTTGGTCTTCCGATCTTCCAAGGGATGCCAGGAGGGAAGAAGATTAGGCGGGCGCGTTATGGAAACAGGGCGGCGTGACACCCGCCAGGCCCTTTATCCGCACGAACTTGGCGACGGCCTCAAGGCCGACCTCGAAGCGGGCTATCAGGGTAAGCCGAGCCCGGTTCCGCAGGCGTGCCGGGAGGGAGTTCCGAGATCAGTGGGTCGACCTTGGTGCTCATGAGATCAGTCTATCAGGTTTTCGCAGGGTTTTCCAACCAAGCCCGCAGTACGGCCCTGGCCGAGCAAAGGCCGGTCTTGCGTGAATCGTCTTCGATGCTTCGCCTTTGCCCGGTGCGCCCGTCCGGCCACTTTTCTAATTGATTTCCAAGTTATTACGAATTAAATCAAAGTTGTTGGATCATGAAACAAGACATTTACAGCCGAATCACTGACAAGATCATTGCAGACCTCGAAGGAGGCGTGCGGCCCTGGCACCAGCCCTGGAACGCCGAGCACGCCGCCGGGCGGATCGTCCGGCCGCTTCGCCACAACGGCCAGCCCTACAGCGGCATGAACGTCATCATGCTCTGGGTCGAGGCCATGGAGAAAGGCTACACCGCCCCGATCTGGATGACCTTCCGCCAGGCGAAGGAGCTGGGCGGGCACGTCCGCAAGGGCGAGCGCGGCAGCCTCGTCGTCTACGCCAACACGATGCGCAAGACCGAAACCGACGAAGCCACCGGCGAGGAGACCGAGCGGGATATCCCCTTCATGAAGGGCTACACCGTCTTCAACGTCGAGCAGATCGAGGGCCTGCCCGGCCACTACTACGCCACGGCCGAGCCGCCGACCCTCGAGGCCGGACAGCGCATCGAGCACGCCGAGCGGTTCCTCGAGCAGACAGGCGCCACCGTCGGCCATGGCGGCAACCGGGCCTATTACGCGCTGCAGCCCGACCGGATCCAGATGCCGCCCTTCGAGTTCTTCGAGAGCCCGGAGAGCTACTACGAGACCCGCCTGCACGAGACGGTTCACTGGACACGCCATCCCTCGCGCCTTGAGCGGGAGTTCGGGCGCAAGCGGTTCGGCGACGAAGGCTATGCGATGGAGGAGCTCGTCGCCGAGATCGGCAGCGCCTTCCTGTCGGCCGACCTTAGCCTCACGCCCGAGGTTCGCGAGGACCACGCCGCCTACATCGAGAGCTGGCTGAAGGTTCTTCGAGACGACAAGCGGGCCATCTTCACCGCGGCCTCGCACGCCCAGCGGGCCGCCGACTTCCTGCATGGCCTGCAACCGCAGCCGCAACCCGAGCCGGAGGCCGACGACACTTTGGCCCTGGCCTCATCGCCCGGGAGGGACCTTGAGCGACTGGACCGTTGAGCAGACGAGCGTCGGAAGCGGGACGATCCGGCACGAGGCAGCACCCCGCTTCGCCGCGCGCTGGACGACCGGCGACGACCCCGACGAGCTTGCCGAGATCGAGGGGCCTTGCTGGACCGACGAGGGCAGCAGCCCCGAGGACGCCATCCACCTGCACGGCATCGCATGGAGCGACGCCCTGCCGGAGCAGGCCGACGTTCAGCGCCTCATGGCTCATGCCGTGCGCGAGATCGACGCCGCCATCGCCCGCAATCTTTAGGCAGGCGGTTGAGATCGATCCCGCGCACGGCCCTGGCCAGACGATCGCATACGTCTTGATGACAAACGAGCCGCCCAACCGAATGTCTATTCGGCCGCCGGCAGCGGGGCCTGGATGTCGAGCCGGTCGCCCGTGCCGAACGGGTCGATCTCGACCAGGATGCGGCCGACGACCGCCTGCGGAGCCTTGCGC
>NZ_JBARZC010000177.1:0-3414 GCF_049649345.1 Henriciella sp.
CAGACCTCCCATTGCTGGAGATGACGCGCCCGCCATGGGTCACGACCCCATAATGGCGCAAGACGCCCCCAAAGCGGACTGAGACGACATCGCCGGACCTGTAATCGAACGCAGAATTCATCGAAAAACGATAACACGCATCCGGCTACATTGTCAATCGACACGGCCACTCGGCGCAATACAGGCCGCCAGAAATTTCTACAGAAAGTCGCGCAGCGTTTCCATGAACAGGTCGAACCGGTCATGGTGGAGCCAGTGGCCGGCCTCAGGGAACAGTTTCACCTCGGCGTTCTGGAAATAGGCGTCGCGCCCATCTTCCGCCGGGTTCGAGGCCCAGCTCTTTTCGCCATAGAGCAAGAGCGTCGGACAGGTGATCGACCGCCAGAGGTCATGAATCTGCTCCTGGGTGAGATCGACCGACTCCCACACGCGCAGATAATTATCGAACTTCCAGCTATAGGTGCCGTCCTCATTGCGCGCGATGCCATTAATGGTGAGGTGGCGGGCCTGTTCTTCGGACAGGAAGCTGTTTTCTTCCTTCATCCGCGCATAGGCCTGCTCGAGGCTGTCATAGCGCTTTGGCTGGCGGCCAGAGAGGGCGCGCTTGTCATCGATGATCTTGCGGAACCGGTCCTGCCAGGGCGTTTTCTGACGCTCTTCGATCATCTTCGGACTCGGCCCAAGCCCTTCGATCGCGACCAGTTTTTTGACCTTGTCCGGATAAAGCCCGGTATAGCGCAGCGCGATATTCCCGCCGAGCGAGTGCGCCACCAGCGTCACGTGATCAAGCTTCAGCTGATGGATCAGCTGCGCCAGATCATAGATATAGGCCTGCATGTTGTAATTGCCCTCAGGCGACCAGGAACTGTCGCCATGGCCTCTCAAATCAGGCGCAATCACATGCCAGTCATGGCGAAGCTCCTCGGCCACCCAGTCCCAGCTGCGGCAATGGTCCCGCCCGCCATGCACGAGCACAAGCGGCGGCGCATCCTGGTTACCCCAGTCGACATAATGAAGCCGAAGACGCTGGGAGTAATAGGAATGGGAAACGGGGCCGTGCAACATCATGCGCCCTCCTTGTCTTGCAGGGCTTGATAGAACGCGATGGCCGCGGCGTTGGAAACGTTCAGGCTCTCCATGCCCGGCACCATCGGGATTCGCGCCAATGTGGCGCAGGCTTTGGCGACGGCAGGGCGCAGGCCCGAGCCTTCAGCGCCCATGACGAAGGCGACTTTCTGCGCGCCGTGAATGGCAGCCTCGATCGTCTCGCGTCCTTCGCCGGCCAGCCCGATCGTGTGGAAGCCGGCCTCGCCGAGCTGGTCGATGGCGCGGGCAATATTGACGACCCGTATCTCTGCAACCGTCTCGATCGCGCCAGCCGCCGACTTGGCCGCAACCCCCGTGACAGGCGGGGTATGGCGCGTCTGCAGGACGAGACCACCGATCCCGAAGGCTGCCGCCGAGCGGAAGATCGCGCCCAGATTATGCGGATCCGAAATCTGGTCGAGCACACATATGCGCGTCGGCGCATCCGGGCCGGCCAGCACATCGTCCAGCGAGACCTCTTCCAGCGGCCGGGCCCGCACGGCCAGGCCCTGATGCACAGCGCCGGGGGGCAGCAAGTGGTCGAGCGCCTTGCCATCAATGATTTCGACATCCTTCAGGCCGGTCCGGCGCGCTGCATTGGCCGTTGCAACCTGGCGCAAAATCTCGCGATCCGGATTGGCCAGCGCCGCCTCGACGGCGTGCTGACCCCACAGCCAGACAGGAGCTGACGGGTCGTGTGCAGACCCAGCTGTAAATCGGCGTTTCTGATGGTTGCGTGAGATAGGCTTCATCCCTATAAAGCGCGCTTCGGTGCGCCGGTGACTGCTGTTGCAGACATTTGGCGGCAAGGTCCGGCGGCGTCAATCAGAGCGTCGCAGGGCAGACCCTGGAGGGGTGGCCGAGTGGTTAAAGGCAGCAGACTGTAAATCTGCCCGCATAGCGTACACAGGTTCGAATCCTGTCCCCTCCACCACTCATTTCCGGTTCGTCCGCGAAAACATCGCGACAACACCCAGGCAACGGCTTTTATATCCTGATCCCGTATCGGCGCTGACGCGCCTCACCTGGATCACGCTCAAGACTGTACGTTCGCCAACCATCGGCAATGACGCTCGGTTCAAAAGTATCGCGTTTCTTCCAATCTAACTGTCATCTATCAACACCGCCACTTGCATCCCGGAAGCTCGCGCAGTATCTCCAGCCGCTCAGAGCGGGTATAGCACAACGGTAGTGCAGCAGCCTTCCAAGCTGAGGATCTCGGTTCGATTCCGTGTACCCGCTCCAGCCGGCCCTTCCTCCAAAATAAGTGAAATGGCGCACCTAACAGGATTCGAACCTGTGACCTCTGCCTTCGGAGGGCAGCGCTCTATCCAGCTGAGCTATAGGTGCGTTCGCCTCCCTCTAAGCGAAGCGGGCGGGGTGTGCAATCTCTCGGTTTCAGGCAAGGGCGCGCTTTTCGTCTGCGAGACTTTGTGCAACCTAACGGCCGAGCGGTTCTCACAACAAGGAAACACACCCGCATGACATCCTCTCTTTCCCCCATCGCGCGGCTCGCCGGTGCGAGCCTTGTCGCGCTCAGCCTTGCGGCCTGCAATCCTGTCGATGACACCGCTACCGATACGTCCGCGGCCACAGATACAGGCGAAACGCCAGAAACGGCGAGCACCGGTAATGATCGGCGCGGCAAGGAAGAGATCATCGCCGAATATGAAGAGGCGCTGGAGGAGGCGCGCGAGACGAGCGGCGACGGCGCGCCGGCCATGTGGACGCTGTCGGACGAGGACACCACGATCCATATGTTCGGGACGGTGCATATCCTGCGCCCTGATCTGGAATGGCGCACGCCTGAATTCGAAGCCGCTTTCGAGAGCGCCGATACGCTCGTCCTCGAACTCGACATGCAGAGCGAGGAAGGCATGCGGGCGATGGCGCGCGACTTTCAGCGCAAGGGCCTCTACGGCGATGGCCGCCGCCTTTCCACCGAAGTCGACGAGGAGGTTCTCGACACACTTCAAACCTCGCTGCAACCGCTCGGCCTGCCCGTCACGGTGCTCGATCCCATGGAGCCCTGGATGGCGGCGGTGACCCTGTCGGTCCTGCAATTGCAGAAAGAGGGATACGACCCGGACTCGGGCGTCGAGAAAGTCCTCATCGCAGAGGCAAACGAGGATGGCAAAGCGTTCGGGTACCTCGAAACCGCATCGGTCCAAGCCGATATTTTCGACACTATGCCGGAAGATGTTCAGGAGGAGTTTCTCTACGAGACGGCGCTGACGCTGTCTGAAACCAGCCAGATGCTCGACCAGCTTGTCGACGAATGGGCCGACGGGGATGTCGAAGGCCTTGGCGTGCTTGTGGCCAATCCGG
>NZ_JBARZC010000178.1:0-2699 GCF_049649345.1 Henriciella sp.
CGAAATAATCGAGGGGGCCAACCCCTCCGGCCGGCCCCCATTCGCATGGGTATTGAGAGCCGTCGTCGCGCATTTCGCACGGCTGGATAATTGCAAAATTCTCCAGCTCGTTGCCAAGTTCCCAGACCTCGAACCGCCCGCGGTGCTGCGCCGTCGCGGCGCGGGCGCTCTCGAGACAATGGTCGAAGATTTCCTGCGCCGTGTGCGCCTCGAAATCGATATTCGCATGGAGAATGGGAAGCAGGGTGACACCATATTGCCGGGCAAGGGGATAAAGGCGTTCCAGCCCGTTATTCCGGTTGCCGACGCGGTAATGCGTCATGCCGAGTTGCCTGACCAGGTCGAGCTGGGTTTCCAGCGGTATGCCGGGATAGGCCTGAAAGGGATGGCCGTTGACGCCCCAGATCATTGACCCGGAGGATTGCTGCGCGACCGCCATTGCGGGACGCATGCCGGCAGCAATGGCTGACATGCCCAATCCTGCGATAAATCCGCGTCTGTCCAAAACCGTCACACCGGAGCTTATCCACAGGCGGGACTATGAGGAAAGAGCCGGGCGCGATTTTCTGGCGTTCGACTTTAGCCAATCGAGTCCCTTATCGCCTGTCCGGCAGGCTTGAGGCCGCCAATGCGCCAGCCATTTGCGTCGCTGCCGTCCATGCGCACGATGCCCATCTTCGATTCCGGGCCGGACCAGTAAGGCTCGTCGAGAAGCTCGTAAACGAAGGCCGCATCGACGCCATATCTCGGGCCGACATCCCGGTAATAGGCAATACGCTCGCGCAGCTGGCGGGCATTGTCATCTTCAGACACGGCATTCCAGGCGCCGGCGTTGAATTCCGTGATCCAGATCGGTTTGCCATACCCGGCGAGCGTTTCGAGATAGCTTTCGCGGACCTGCTCATAATCGTGCCAGACCGTGATGTCCCAGGTGACACCGTCGTCGCGCCAGCGCTCAAAGGCGCCGAGATGTCCGAAACCCGAGGTGCCGATGGCGCGCCTGGCATCCGGATCGCCTTCGCCGACCCCATCGACCAGGCCGCGCACAACAGCGCTCACCTTGGCCCAGCGCTCGCCGACATAGTCTAGCGGGTCAACGCCGCCGCCCGGGCCCCATTCGCAAGGGTATTGAGAATTGTCGTCGCGGTATTCGCAGGGCTGGATGATCGCGTAATTCTCCAGCTCGTTGCCGCATTCCCAGACGGGAAAACGGCCGCGATGGGCGCGGGAGATGGTGCGCGCCTTCTCCAGCGATTCCCGGTAAAGCGTGTCCGGATCGCGATCCTTCCAGCCGCTTTCCGGGTGAATGATCGGCAGGAGCGTAATGCCCCGCGCCTGCGCGAGCGGATACATCCGGTCCAGCCCGCCACTGTTTGCCGCAACCCGGTATTGCGTCATGCCGAGGTCGCGGAGCAGGTCGAGCTGCGCGTCATAGGCAATGCCGGGATAGGCCTGAAACGGGTGTCCGTTTACGCCCCAGATAATACCGCTCGTCGATGCCGGAGGCGGTGGCGGCGGAGGAGGGGGAGGTGATGGGGGTGGAGGCGGCGGCGGGGCCGGAGGTCCAAGCTGGGCGGCATTCGGCGCGCTGGCACCGCCTCCACCGCCGCACGCTGCCATACCGAAGGCGCCCAGTCCTGCAAGGACGCTGCGTCTGTTCATCCGTGTCATATAACTCTACATCTGTCGTCTGCGGGCCCCTCCAGACGAAGACTGTGATAGACGCGGATTCCCGCTCTGTTTCTTAAGTTTCAGAAGGGTGTTTGCATTGTAATGTGGGCGGCACCCGAGAGCGCCTTGCTTGACTTTGGGCGGCGCGGCCCGTATCTCGCGGCCCATGAACATTCGGCACCACCAGCATCAACCTATCTGACGCGCCTTTCAGGAGAGGCGCGAACACTATGGCGTGCCTCGATGTTCTTCCCATGAAAACAGCATTGATGACCGCCTAGACCCATGCCGGGTCGTCTAATGGCAGGACAGCCGGTTTTGAGCCGGCCAATGCTGGTTCGAGTCCAGCCCCGGCAGCCAGACTTCACAGTCTGAACAGCTTCGTCTAAGGCGAAGCGCGAGCGACTGAACAGGACGAGAGATGAGCAAGAAGAACAAAGATCAGGACGGCCAGAAGTCCGGCAAGGACCTTGCCCGCAAGCCGCGCGGCTTTCCCGACAGGCGCGAAGCCCTGATCCATGCCCAGGCCGAGATGATCGATCGGGTGACGTCTGTGTATCGCCGCTGGGGCTTTGAGGCGCTGGAGACGGGCGCGTTCGAATATGCTGACGCCCTCGGCAAGTTCCTGCCCGATGATGACCGCCCCAATTCCGGGGTGTTCTCCATGCAGGATGATGACGAACAGTGGATATCGCTGCGGTATGATTTGACAGCCCCGCTCGCCCGCTTTGCTGCCGAAAACTGGCAGACCCTGCCCAAGCCGTTCCGGCGTTATGCCGCCGGTCCCGTCTGGCGCAATGAGAAGCCGGGGCCGGGCCGCTTCCGCGAATTCCTGCAATGCGACGCTGATACGGTCGGCGCAGCAGGCGCGCATGCCGATGCGGAGATGATCGCCATGGCGGCGGAAGCCATGCGGGCCGCTGGGGCCGGCGATGGCGAGTTCGCGGTGCGGGTGAATACGCGCCGCCTGCTCAATGCCGTGCTCGATGGCGTCGGCGCGAATTCAGATACGGCGCGCCTCACCATTC
>NZ_JBARZC010000179.1:0-14093 GCF_049649345.1 Henriciella sp.
TCGCTCTTTCGTCGGCCAGCCCCTCACGCTGTATCCAATTGGTGCCTGCCAGCAAGGATGTTCGGTCATCAAGGGATCGATTGTAAGAGGCGTTCAGGGAGAGCGTCTGCAGCCCTGCCAGGACCCCCGATTCCCCGATTGTCCCAAATCCGCCGCTTTCAAAATAGCCGCTGAGGGACAGTTGCGAATAGTGGTCGCTGTCGCGAAACGTCGCGAAATAGCCGGAGCTCAGGGCGACGCCGCTTGTCTCGCCAGAACTGCCAGCGGCCGAAAATTCCAGCCTGCCAGGTATGTTTTGCGGATTCAGCCGCGATTCCAGCGCCAGAACCTGCTGATCCTCGGACAGCTGAAGACCGCCGCCCAGCACCAGCCGGTTGGTGACGCCCCTTCGATAACTGCCGGAGAATGCGAGGTCCTCACTGTATTCCGGGTTGAACGCTACAGTGTCTGCCGTGTACCCGATCGCCGCCATATATTCGACTTCGCCCCTGCCGAGGTCATAAGGGTCGACGAACAAGTCGAGCGACGAGAAAAGCCGGCGGCCAGACCCGTCCGTGGCGACAAGATCGATATCGGTGGCGCCATAGCGCAGGGGTAGTTGTGAGAGGTCATAATTGCCGGGTGTGAGCTCTATCGTGTCGATCACATTCCCGTTCGAAACGACGTCTGCGACGATGCGTCGATCGACGGATATCTGTTGCGCCCCAGAATTATACAACGGCCGGAATCGATCAAAGACACGTTGGCCTTTCTCAAGGCTCACGCCGCCCAGAAAAACCGATCCGAGCAGGCCGACATTGTCCTGCCGGATGTCTCCAGCGCTGATGCGTCTCTGGTGCTCGGGTTGATCATAGACTGCGCGGGCGGCGCGTCGGTAGAACCCGCTCTCTGTCAGAAATTCATCGTAGCCAGCGTCAAGTTCAAGAACGACACCGCCGACCCGGACGGCCGCAAAGACGTCGGCCAGGGGACTGATCTGGTCCGACGATTGATCATAGCGAAGTTCGGCCACTGTGTTGACGTAGGCGCTGAGGCTTTCGGGGGTCTGCGTGGCCGGTATCTCAACATAGCGAGCGACCGGCCCCAGCGTTCTGACGGCGCCGATAGAGGGGTCAATCGATTCCACGAGGACCTGCAACGTTTCCGGATCGTATCGAAGCTGGATGCCCTCACGTTGTAGCTGAACGGGCGACACCATGGGCTCGTCCAGGAAGGACTGCGCAAATCCATCCTGAGAATCGGGTGAGATCAATGGCAGGAGCTGCTCAAGCAAGCTGTCACGGTCAAACCGCGCCGAGCCATTCTGGCCAATCTCAACAACCGCGTCGCCAAGAATCTGGTCCTGAAACACGACCGGCAGCGTCAGGACATATTGCGGGATAAACGCCTCTGCGGCGTTCGTTGCCGTCACAGATTGTTGAGCGCTCGTGTCGGCCGCCCATGTCAGCGCGGCCATACAAATCGCCAGGAGGCACCTTACCCACGCCACCAACAGCTCCTCTAGCGGCCGAATTCGATGGACGCACTCTCCGCGTTCACTGCGCGATCTGTGGGGATGAAGAAAATGCGGGCTTTGCCGGGCGGCACAATCCCATATCCGATCAGTTCACCAATGGCGTCCGGCTCTATTGTGGAAGAGTAGGGGGCGCCGTCGGGTGTTTCACCTTCGATTGTCCATTGATTTCGGCCCGCTGCGAAGAACTTGGTGCCCGTATTCTCGACGCGCACTTCCAGGCCGTCTCTTTCGTCAACCGTCGCCGGCCGAATCCAGTCCACGGCAGGCTGTGCGGCGACGCCGTCCGGAACGACGTTTATCAAGACGTTGAAATTCATGATGAGTTGAATTCGTGACGCGCCAGGCTCAAGCTCGACCGGGACTTGCTTCAAGGCGAGATAGTAAATTTCTGACTGTGCCAATGGCTCGTCGCCAAGGTACTGCACCCGGAAGACCTGTTGCCTGTAAGGCTGGATGACCGCCTGCGGCGGAAAGACCAGGAAATCCTCGTCAGCGGGCGCCAGCGTGAGTTTACCTTCTTCGCTGATGTCCCCGCGATAAACTCTTGCCTCCATGGGCAACTGGATGTCCTCGGTGTTCGCCACCTCGATACGCGCTGTTGCGCCGGAACCGCTTTCGTCGAGGTTCACTACCATCGGCGTCACGCGCGCAGCATGGGCCAGACCTGTGGCAGCCAACAAGAGCAGTGAAATCGCTAGCCATCGAACGTTCATGTCGCTTCCTCTCTCGGCCTCATCTTCTTTGCGATGTGCAGGCCGCGTGCCAGTTTCGCCTCAAATCCCGGCATCGCACTGCAGACAAGAAAGGGAGGGGCACTTTACGCGCCCCTCCCAATCCAAAATCACTGTAGAAATCCGACTTAAAGTGTCGAGACTTCGACTGTCACTGTGTCAGAATAATCGCCAGCGAGCGGACGCAGCGGATTGTCAGCGCGAAGGATGGTAACCTGCGCTTGGACCTGGCGATGGATGGCACCGCGCTGAGCCGAAGTGGTGGAGTAACCCGCGCCACCGTCCTTGGTCGTCAGCTTCGGTTGAGCGCCGTTTCCACCGTCGACATAGTTGTCGAGGCGTACGCGGTACTCGATCGTGTCGGTAAAGACAGGATCATCGTCAGCGTCGAGTGAGCGGGTCGAATTGGTCAGTCCGCCATTCGCCGTCGAGATCGTTACCGAGTTTTCGAGGTTGCAGCTCAGATAGAAGTCGCCGCCGTTTCCGGTCGCATTGGACTCCAGCGAGAGCGCGTCAGGGCCCGAAGACCGCACGATATCAAGCTCGCTGAGATCGACCATGCCGATGTCTTCCATCAGGCAGCTTTCTGGCACTGACGCTTCGACGTCAAAGCTTTCCGACGAACTTGCCGCAAAGGCCGGCATCGCGAGGGCGATGACACCTGCGGTTGCTGTTAGCAGTTTAATTTTCATGGAGTTCTCCCACCAGTGAGTTCAAATGTGTAGGCTCAAAAAGCCGAGATTGGCTCCCGACCGCCGGGTTAACAAAAAGTTAAATTACAGGGGGAGTCAATGACTATTTTGAGTCAATTCTATCTCAGCAACGCAAAATTTGATGCAAATTTGCGTCATTAACCATGCCGAGTGTACTCACGATGTATTCGGCCAAGAGAAAATATGTGTCTCCATAGTATTTGCCGGTTTATACTGCGGTCCATTCGAGCTGTGATATTTAGGCCACGCTCGGCAGAGACTCGGCGGCCGCGCCGAATTAAGTATACGGCATTCCCTCGGCGCGCGAATATTTGATGTTCGATTTCCCGTGGCTGGGGAAAATGCCCGCCCCGGTCACTTGCGGCGCCGGTTAACACGAGCCCAGACACGAGAGTGTTGAGCCCCCTGCGCGCCTTCGCGCCCAGATGCTGTGAGGCAGCTTTGAAAACCTTCAAAGATGCCGGTCATGACGATGCTAGAAACAGGCTTTTGCGACCCTATCTCCCTGCATTCAAATTTCCTATTCGGGGTTTGGAATCCGATAAGCGCCGGCCCCTCAATAAGAGCGGACTGTTGACGGTTTTTGGATCTTGTTCTGCGCCCAATTGTGTCGCGAATAGCCTAATCATTGTCGCCTATTCACAATAAGCGTCTGCCCTCGGCGCATATCGTCCCATCGCATAATGCTGGCGCTGATCTGGCCGGCTGTAACTTCTTGAGTGTGAGGGCGGCGATGCTGAGCTGGATGAAAAACAAGGCCGGAGACAAGAGCAAGGAAAGCGCGACCGATCCGGAAACCTTCTATGCCCTGCCTCCGGACGAGCAGGTCGCGAGACTGGTGAAGCTTGGCCGCGCAGCGCTTGGTGAGTGGGGCATCAAGGACGCCGAAATCACGCTGATAAAGTACCGGGAGAATGCGGTCTTCAAAGTCGAGACGGCCAAGGGGGGCCGCGTCGCCATGCGGGTCCACCGCGCCAGCTATCATTCCGACGCCGAACTCGCGTCGGAACTCGTGCTGATGGACGCCCTGCGCCAGGCAGGGATTGAAACGCCTGAACCCATCGCGACTGAAGAGGGGCACCAATTCGTAACGCTCGAGCATCCAGAAGTTCCCGAGCCGCGCCAGATCGATATTCTGGGCTGGGTCGATGGCGATCCGATCGGAGCGATTGAAGCGCAATCCGGCCAAGCCGATGACCAGCTGCGCGAGACCCATGTTCTGGCGGGAAGATTGGCCGCGCAGATCCATAATTTCACCGAGCGCTGGACACCGCCAGCCGGTTTCACCCGCCGCCATTGGGACGAAGAAGGCCTGTTCGGTGACGAGGGCCATTTTGGATGCTTCTGGAAGTATGATTTGCTGAGCGATGACCAGCGCAGCCTGCTTCTGGAGGCCCGCGAGAAATTGCGCGGCGAGCTTTCCGCTTTTGGCAAGACTCCCGACCGGTATGGCTTGACGCAAGGGGATTTCCTGCCCGAGAATTTGCTCAAGGAGGGAGACACCCTCCGGGTCATCGATTTCGACGATTGCGGCTTTGGCTGGCACCTGATGGATCTGGCCACCTCGCTATTTTTCCTCGCGGGCGAACCGGGGTTCGATACCGCCCTTGATGGCCTGCTTGAAGGATATCGGTCTGAGCGGGACTTACCGGATGAGCACCTTGCCTTGCTGCCGGGGCTCATTCTGGCGCGTGGCTTCAGCTATATGGCCTGGGCGCAGAGCCGTGCAGAAACAGAGGCGGCGAAGGAGCTCGGCCCGGCGCTCGTTGAGGGCGTTTGTGCACTCGCTTCTGAGTATCTCGCCGACGCCGAGGCTCCCGCAACAGCGACACCGCCCACAACTGAAACACGTGCGGCCAGCGCCACAAGAGGGCCGCGTCCGCTGGAAGGAAAGGTGGCGCTGATTACCGGAGCACGCTCTGCCCGGGGCATGGGCTTTGCCACCGCCCTCAAACTGGCCGAAGCGGGCGCCGACATCATCATGACCGCGCGGACCAGCGGGCAGATTGATGACGGGCTGGCCGTCACCGGCGACGACCGGTTCAAGGCCTTTGAAGAGCTGGCGGCCCAGGTGCTGGCCCACAATGTCAGGTGCGTTGCGCTGCCAATGGACGTGGCGAAGCCTGAGCAGGTCAGGGCGGTTGTCGCCACTGCGGTCGAGACCTTTGGCGGCGTGGATATCCTGTTCAACAATGCAGGGACCGCCTTTGCGAGCGCGTTCACCGATACCAGTCCGGCAGAG
The DNA here is from genome assembly GCF_049649345.1 of Henriciella sp. Taxonomy (GTDB): domain Bacteria; phylum Pseudomonadota; class Alphaproteobacteria; order Caulobacterales; family Hyphomonadaceae; genus Henriciella. The sequence goes on from NZ_JBARZC010000179.1 coordinate 5,203, forward strand.
TTCCAGGATGCCTTCAATGTGAATGTCCTAGGCATGATCGAGATCAGCCAGGCGGTGATCCCGTCAATGATCGAGCGGGGCGGCGGCAATATCATAAACAATGCCTCCATCTACGGCCTGGGCGCGGCGCCGTTTGTCTCAGCTTATGTGATGACCAAGCACGCCATTGTCGGCCTGACCAAGACAATGGCGCTGGAGCTCGGCGAAGCCGGCATTCGCGTGAACGCCGTCTGTCCTGGCATGGTGCTGACGGAAATGGGCGACAAGGAATACGAAATGATCGCTGGCCTTGAAGGATGTTCCTTCGAGGAGGCGAGGGACGCCCTGGCCCAGCAGAATGCCCTCAACCGAGGCGCTCAGCCGGAAGAGGTCGCAAACGTGGTGACCTTCCTCGCCACAGACGCCGCGTCTTTCATGACGGGCGTCGCGCTTCCCGTCTCGGCCGGCCAGCCTGCCGGGCTGTGATCTCGATCCTCCCAATTTTCGCAATTCAAGGATGCACACGATGACAAACCGCGACGAGACCGTTGAGCTGCACGAGACCTATCTCTCCAAGCACAAGCTCCCTCTTTTCCGCCAGTTCGGCTGGGATGTGGTGGAAGGCAAGCGGGAGGGCGTTTTCTTCTGGGACCTTGATGGCAAGCGCTATTTCGACTGCCATGTGTGCGGCGGTGTCTACAATCTTGGCCATCGCAACCCGAGCGTCGTCAAGGCCGTCCGTGATGCGCTCGACCATCTCGATCTCGGTAATCACCACCTCATGTCATCGGAGCGCTCGCGCCTTGCGAAAAAGCTGGTCGAGTCCGCCGGTGAAGCATCTTCCGGCGAGCGAATGGGGCGGGTCGTGTTCTCGTCTGGCGGCGGCGAAGCCATGGATTTCGCCTTCAAGATGGCCAAGGGCTATACTGGCAAGTCGACAATCCTCTGCCTTGAAGGCGGCTATCATGGCCACACTGGCCTCTCCATGGGCGCAGGCGATGAGAAGTATACCGACGCCTGGAACTACAAGCCTGACGGGTTCGTGAAAGTCAGCCTAGAAGACCTGGACAGGATCGAGACGTTTTTCGACGAGGATACGGCCGCCGTTTCTCTGGAGACGATCCCGGCAACGCTGGGCATGAACGTCATTCCGAAGAAGACCATGCAGCACATCCGTAAGGTCACGCATGAGCATGGCATCCTGCTGATCCTTGACGAAATCCAGACCGGTTGCGGCCGTTCGGGCAAGACCTGGGCCTTCCAGCACTACGATATCATGCCGGACATCTTCGCCACCGGCAAAGGTCTGTCGGGCGGCATCTATCCGATCGCAGCGACCGTCTACAGGGACGAGATGGAACGGGTTTACGAGCAGAACCCGATGATCCATTTTTCGAGCTTTGGCGGCAGCGAAATCGGATGCGCGGCGGCTGAAACCGTGATCGATCATGCGACCGATCCAGACTTCCTGGCCCATGTGAATGCGCTGTCTGATTTTTTCCGGAATGCTGTAGATGATCTCGCCGAACGGTCCAACAAGGTGGCCGGACTGCGCCAGATCGGCATGTTCCAGGCCATCGAGTTTGTCGATGTCGCGACCTGTATTTCGGCTGTCGCGCGGTTGAATGAGAACGGTGTCTTTTGCGTCTTTTCAAATAATGACCGGGTCTGCGCGCAGTTCATGCCGCCCCTCATCATGACGATAGAGGAGGCCGAAGAGCTGATGGCGCTGGTCGAGAGGAGCATCGGTGAGGCAGATGCGATCGATCTGAGCTCCTCGGACTTCTTCAGCACACAGACGGAAGCCCGTATCCGGACCGTCAATCGCCGCCTGTAGCGGCAGACATGCGGGAAATTGAGGTCCAATCCTCTCCGCCTGACGCGCCTGGACCATTCGTTGTCGCAATATTCCTAATCCTTCCGTTCAGCCGCTCGTAGCCTCTCCTCGTGACGCCCGCGGGAATGGGGTGGGCGCAGAAACCAAACAAGGGGTCTTAATATGTACAGGTCTGTTCTTTTGCTGAGCGCTGCGGTGCTCGCCTTGGCACCATCCGTCTCCGCGCAAGACCAGGCGCCAGAGCCCGGAGCGCCCGTGGAAGAAGACGCGACCAACCGGCTCGGCACGGTCACCATTACCGCGCAGAAGCGCGAGCAATCGCTGCAGGATGTCGGGATATCGGTGACGGCATACACTGGCGAGCAGCTTAATGATGCCAACCTGTCTGACTCAAATGACCTTGCCCGGCTTGTGCCGGGTCTGAATATCGGCCTGCCGACCGGCGCCGGGAACCAGCCCGCCATCTTCCTTCGCGGGATTGGCCTCAACGACTTTGCGACAAACAATCTCGGCCCAGTCGGGGTCTATGTCGACGACCTGTTCATATCCTCGCCGGGCGCACAGGTCATGCAGGTCTTTGACCTTGCACGCGTCGAAGTGCTCAAGGGGCCGCAGGGCACGCTCTATGGCCGCAACACCACTGGCGGGGCGATAAAGTTCGTGACCGCCCGTCCCACCGACACGGTCGAGGCTGGTCTCACGGGGCAGTATGCCGAATTCGGGACCACGAAAGTCACGGGCTTCCTCTCCGGACCGATTTCGAGCGATGTGCGCGGCCGGGTTGCCTTCGAGAAGAATGATTCCGACGGCTACATCACAAACCGGTTCGATGGCTCGGATGCCGGCGGAACCGATAATCTATCGTTTCGCGGCCTGCTCGATGTGGATTTCTCTGACAATTTTTCCGGCGAGTTCGGCTTCTATGGCTCTGTTGTCGATCAGCCGGGGCCACGCTATCGCAGTCAGGGCGCACTCAGCCCGCTCGATGCGGCGACCCCGTGTGACACATCGGCGATCATCGCCAATGATTGCGTGAATGTGCTGGGCTTCCAGAACCCAGACGGCTTCTACGCCGTCGACCAGAACACGCCGGCATATCTTGATGCCGACAGCTACGCCGCCCAGGCCAAGCTGAGCTGGGACTTTGATGGTTTCAGCATCACCTCGATCACCGGCTACCAGTCGCTGGACAAGGTCTTTCTCGAGGACAGCGACTCCTCACCCGCCAATATCCTGACCGTTCAGTATGGCGTGGACTCCGAGGACATCAGCGAAGAGATCCAGATCGCGGGCGGTGAAGACAGGTTGAACTGGCTGCTGGGCGGGTTCTATTCCAATTCCACCCTCGACCAGGACCAGCGCCTGGATCTTTACAAGGACTTCCGGCCCCTGATTGAATCGGTCGACCCTCAGTCATTTCCAGGCGGGTTCGATCCATCTGGCGCCGCGATCGGCGTGCCGGCGCTCGACTACCGCACGGTGAACAGTCTCGAAACAACGGTCTACGCCCTCTTTGGGCAGGCCGATTACGAATTCACCGACCAGTGGCGCGGCACAATCGGCCTGCGCTACACCAAGGAAGACAGGGATTTCACGCAGGCAGCCAGCTTCGATGAAGACGCGCTGGGGAGCATTCCGCTCTTCGATTTCAGCGATGAGCAGAGTGATGAAGAGGTCTCCTGGAAGCTCGGGCTCGACTATCTGCCTTATGATGGCGGCCTGATCTATGCGAGCGTCGCCAATGGCTTCAAGGGCGGCGGCTATAATGGCGGCTTCCTGTTCGAGGTGAGCGAGCAGAAGCCGTATGATCCGGAAACGGTAACCGCCTATGAGCTGGGTGTGAAAACAGACCTCGCCGACGGCCTGGCGCGCCTGAATGCTGCTGTCTTCTACAATGATTACAGCGATATGCAGATCTTTACCGTCGTATCAGGCGGCGGGCCGATCGCGTTCTCGGTGCTCGACAATGCGGCCGATGCCGTGACGCAGGGCGCCGAGTTCGAATTGACGGCGCTGCCAGCTGAAGGGCTGAACCTGTCGCTGGGGCTCGCCTACCTCGATACAGAGATCAAGGACTATCAGACCGATAGCGGGGCCGATTTTTCCGGGAACGCGCTGGTCCAGGCGCCGGAATGGAGCGCCAATGGCATGGCCCGTTACGAGCGCCCTCTCTTCGGGTCTCTGCTATACTCTGCACAGGTCGACTTCAGCTACCAGGACAAGGTGTATTTCACCTCTGACAATAGCGAGCCGCTCTCCCAGGACGCCTACTGGCTCTGGAATGCGCAGATCGGGGTGGAAAGCGAGACGGGGCGTTGGCACGCGGCCCTGTTTGCCAAGAATATTGGCGGTGAGGAGTATTACGCCCACGGGTTCGATCTGGTCGACACGATCGGCGCGAACCAGCTGATGCTGGGCGCCCCAAGCCAGATCGGCATCGAGCTTGGTATCCGCTACTGATCGCCAGCGTTGCCGGCCAGCTCTTTTCCATGCGCATCGCGAAACCGTGAAGGTGTCGTTCCAGTCTGTTTCCTGAAGGCCTTGATGAAAGCGCTCGTGTCGCAATAGCCCAGCAGGTAAGCGATTTCGCTGATCGACATGGACGTTTCTGTGAGGTGATGGGTGGCGGTTTCGTGCCGGACCCCGTCCAGAAGGTCGGTGAAGCTGACGCCCTTGCGCTTCAGCCTGCGCTGCATGGTGCGGGGCTGGATGCCCATGACGGCAGCGATATTCTCAAGGGTCGCTGTCCCGCGCGGCAGAAACTGGCGGATATGGTAGACGATGTCGCCTTCAAGGCTTTCGCTTTTGGGAACGGCGGATGCCATGTCCCGCAAATGGCGCTTGATGACCGGGAAGAGCTGCAGGTCCGCGAAGGAGATCCGTTTGTTTTCATAGATCCGGGGATAGTAGATCGCATTTGTCGGCTGATTGAAAAGCGGCCGCACGCCGAACACGTGCTCGTAGGCATCGAGACTCGCGATAGGGTCATGCTCGAAGAATACATCGGACGGTGTGGCCGGGCGCTCGTTCAGCCGGTCGACGATGTTTTTCGTATAGGCAATTGAAAACTCGGCGTCTTGCGCCCTGTGATCAACTCCCGGATGGGTGATCGCATATTCAACGCCAATATCGTCTTTCGTCTGCCGGAATGCGAAATGGGTCCCGGTCTGCCATATAGTGGCGTGGGACACGACGTTTCTGAGCGCATCGCCAATCGTCGGGGAATTGAGCACCAGATAGCCGAAAGCCCCCCAGCGCGCCGGATCCTGGCGCTCTCCGATATTCATGCCGATTGTGAGGCACTGGGTCGCCTCTTCAGCGGCCTTGAGAAGACGGGTGAACTTCGCCAGTTCGATCATCTGGTAGGGATCGCTCGAAACCCTTACGTCGATGCCTGCATGACGAAAGACCGGCTCAGCCTCCAATCCGCATTTTCGGATGAAGGCTGCGATGTCGCCGGTCGAAGCGGCACTGACGACAGGAATGGAGGAGGTTGCGGCCAGGTCTTTCATCGTCTGCCCCCGTAAGTGTTCAAGGCTTGGGGGATGGAAAACCACCTGGAGCGCCCAGTCCAGAGCTAACGCTGTATGCGCCCAAGGAATCGCCCGTCTGACACGTTCGCGTCTACAAAGGGGCCAGATGCCCATGACGGGGGCTCTCTCATGCGACCCAGTCTCCAGCAATTCTTCGAGCAGGGGGCTTATCCAGACAGAAGCTCGCACCACTGGAGCAGGGCAGCGTCTCGACTCGCTTTTGGGGCAGCGCCATCGGATCTAGGCCGATCTGTCATTGTCTCCTCGGTGCGACTGTCGACCGGATCAATTTCATTGCGAAACTCAAAAATATTCTGACCCGGTTTCCAGCGGCTCTCCGCCTTTGTGATCAAGTGGCCTCATTCCGGAGCCGCTGATCGTGGGGACACAGAAATGCAGAGTTTGGACAATGCCGGTCTCAAGACACGGCTCATGCAATGTGGTGCTGTATCGGTGCTTGCCGTCTTCATGACGGCTGTGACGATGGAAGCGTCGGCGCAGCAGGTCGTGCCGGGGGTCAGCCCGAACTGTCCGATAACGTCCGGTGAGGCGGTGTGCGAGGGCGACCTCGAAGACGGTATCACCTCAGCGCCGGCCGACCCGGCCTATGACACGCTCACGATCACAAATCCGACGACACCGATCTCACCGCCCGGCTATTTCGGCATTGGCGTGGTGCGAAACACAGACACGACCATCAACATTTCCGACGATGTCGACATCAATGTCTTTGACGACCCGAACATTGGCGGCGCCGCCCAAGGCCTTATCGCCATCATCGATCAGGGCGGTAGTCTTGCCATCGATACCGGCGCGGATATCACGGCGGATGGCAATGGCGCTATTGCGCTCGGCATTGAGTCGATCACGCTGAACGGCGACGGCAATCTTTCGATCACCAATCGCGGCACGATAGACGCCTTCACCAGCTTTCCATCTGCGATTGCCATCCAGGCCCGCCAGCGCAATTCGACCGGCTCGATTACGGTCGACAATAGCGGCACCTTGTCGGCAACATCCGGCGGTGTCGGTGAACGGGATTTTGTGACCGCCGGCATCCTCGCGGTCCACGAAAGCGGCGAGGGCGATATCGCCGTGGCGAATTCTGGCGCGATCACGGTTTCTGCGACCACGACCGATAGCGATTTCAACGGAGTCGCGGGGGGCATCGTCACGAACAGTCTCGGCGGTGCAAACGCAACGACCATCGTCAATTCCGGTGTGATCAGTGCGACCGGTCAGGCCACGCACGGCATTGTCGGCTTCACCTCGAACAACAGCGCAACGGAAACGGCGACGCTGAACGTCGAAAACCAGGCATCGGGGACGCTCTCGATCGATGGCAGCGTCAATTATGGCATTCTGGTGCAGACGGAGGGAACCCAGGTCAGTTCAACGGCGAGCAATGACGCCAATATCACCATGGCGAACGGCGAGTCCTCGACCGGGATCATGCTGCTGAACAGGGCGCAAACGGCCTCGATGAGTCTGTCCAATGAAGGCGACGTTTCCGGTCAGGGGTCTTCCCTGCGCGGTCTTGGCATCTTCACCTTCGATGCGCCGGTCGGTGGCACCTATGACATGCTGGTCTTTAATGACGGTGACATCACCCTCGATACACCGCTCGGACGCGGTATCAGCCTTGCTGCGACCGAGGACGACACGGTGCTCGCTAATGTGACCAATTCTGGCGCCATCAACATGGCGAACACGACCGACGAGAATTCCCACGGCATTGGCCTCGTCCTGGAAATCACCGATCCGAATGCCGCCGGCGCGCAGGCCGACAGTTCGGTCACGCTGTTCAACTCTGGTGATATCACCATGGGCTCCGGCGCAGGCATCTGGCTCGTCGCAGACTCAATTGAAGCGGAAAATACCGGCGCGATTTCCATGACCGACGGTATGGGCATTCTCGCTGAGGAATTTGCCAGCCTTGCGCTCACCAATTCCGGTGCGATCACGACGACCGGCGCCAATAGCGACGGTATCGTTGTTGATGCCAGCGCTTCGGATGACTGGCAGGTGACGGTCACCGAAACCGGCTCGGTCACCACCAGCGGAGAGGGCAGCGTCGGCGTCCGCATTGCAGGGACAACGAACACCTATCTCCAGACTCTGATCGACGACCAGACGACGGAGGTCACGGTCAACAAGGCGCAGATTGCAGACCGGGCCATGAACACGGTCACGCAATACATTACTTCCGAAGCGCCTGGTGACGGCGACGGCGGTGTGACCACCTCCGCCACCAGCGTGGTTGCGGTGACGCAGCCGCCTTCACCTGCCGGTACGTTTGTGAATGAAAGTGTCGTCGTGAACGGAAGCGTGCGCTCGGATGGCGGTGCTGGCGCCATTCTCAGCGAAGGCGCGCTGCGTGTCGGCGTCGCGAATCCCGGCGCGGTCATCGCAACGACCGGCGACAATGCGCCTGCCATCTCGGCGCAAGGCGGTCTGTCTCTCCAGACAAGCGACCGTCTTGTCCTGTCCAGCACGGGTGGCAACTCGCCGCTATTTCAGGTGCTCGGCGGGGGCGATAGTGCAGCGGGCGCCGTGCTCACGGACATTGAAGCCAGCACGACCGGCGGCAATTCCACCGCCTTCCAGCTCGACTCAGGCGGCGGCGACAGCGTCGCCAATCTCGAAATCTATTCCCGCGATGATGCCGCGCCTTCGACCATCTCCACCATCGGAGCGGGGTCGCATGCGGTACAGTTCGTGACAACGGGTGGTTCGACGTTCACCGGTGAAGTCTATGACAGCGAGATATCCACGGCCGGTAATGGCTCAATGGCCTTTAACCTCGACCTTGGCGGTGCGAGTTCGGCCAGCCTCGCCCTCGTCGACAGCACAGTGACGACAGCTGGCACAGGCAGCGATGCCGTACATGTCAGCGTTGGCGATACCAGCGACATGCTGTTGCTGGTCGAGCGTTCGACGATTTCGACCACGGGCGCGGGCAGCGACGCCATCGACATTCCACAAGTCGCCAACAGCTCTATCGGAGATGCCATCATTCTCGATAGCACTGTATCGACGACCGGCGACAATGCTCGCGGTTTCATTTTTGGAGAACTCGGCGGCGATGCGTCCAGCCGGACGACCTTCATTGCAGACAGCAACTTTACGACCGAAGGCGATGGTTCCACAGCCCTTCAATTCGGTGCGAATGGCGGCAGTTCATCCACCTCGACGAACATACAGGGTGCGATGATATCAACCGCGGGCAGCGATGCACGCGGTATAGAGCATTCCGTGTCCGGCGGTGGCAGTGCAGTTTCCTTGACGATTGACAATACGACCATCGAAACGGCGGGCGCGGCGAATTCGGGGGCGCTATTCCTGGACGGCACTGTCGATAACAATTCCGCCTATACAATCCAGCTTAGGGGGCTGGACTTTTCCACGGCCGGCACTCAGTCCGATGCCATTTTTGTCGGCGGCGGCGGCTTTGACAGTTCGGCGTTCAATACTGATGTAGCCGATGCCGTCCTGACCACCGCGGGCGACGATTCCCGTGGTCTGGTCATCGACCAGTTCAT
>NZ_JBARZC010000180.1:0-11539 GCF_049649345.1 Henriciella sp.
GTCTTCGCATCATGACACGGATTCCGCTCACCGATGCGCTTGTCATCGTGCTCGTGACCGCCGTCACCGTGATGTATGATCTTGCCACTGCCGTCGTCGTCGGCGTGATCGTCTCGGCGCTCGCCTATGCCTGGAACAATGCCCGCCGCATCCGCATCATCGAGCGCGACTCGATTGGCACGCCAGGCGCGCATGTTTACGAAATCGAAGGCCCACTCTTCTTCGGCTCGACCGATGGCTTTGCCGAACTCTTCCACCCGGAGACAGACCCGGACGTCGTCATCGTGGACTTCATGCGCTCGCGCGTCGTCGACCAGTCGGCGCTTCAAGCCATTGAGGATCTTGCTGCCAAATATGAAGCGCTTGGGAAGACACTTCGCCTGCGCCATCTATCGCGCGACTGCCACAAACTGCTCCACCGCGCCGGCCAGCTCATGATCGATAGCGATGACGACCCCGATTATGCGCTCGCAGCGGACTATTCGGTCCGCACCGGCGCTTTTGGCAGCGGGCATTAAGTGATTGCCCGCAGGTGACGTGTGGCCCGCGTTTACCTAGTCTCTCGGGCATACCGGGAAACTGATTCGAAAGGCGCGCCCCATGTCCAAAGCCCCCATCGGCTCGAAAGCCAATCCGTCCGAATTCGACGTCCTCGACAAGATCGCAGACGACGAACCGTACTTTGTCATCCGCGCGCACGATCCGCTCTCGTCTGCCCTCGTTGAGCTGCACGCCTATATCGGCGCGGGACAGGCCGGCGCGGCCCATAACAAGCTCGCCGAGATCATGGCGCTGACGTCTGCGCGTGCCCCACGGCCGGCTTCCAGCCCGAAATACCGTGAGACCTTCGCCATCTCGCTCGCCATGGAGCAATGGCGCGACACGCATAACGACTGATGGGAAGGCGGCCTATTCGGCCGCATTCATCAGATTGTTCATCGTTTCGATCCAGCTCAGCCAGGCCGTGCGGCCCTCTTCTGTCAGGAAGATGCGTGTCTGCGGCCGTTTGCCGACAAAGCGCTTTTCCTGGCGGACATAGCCGGCCTCCTCAAGCTTCTTCAGATGCGTCGAGAGATTGCCGTCGGTGGCGCCGACCTTGTCGCGCAGCTCGCCGAAGATGGCCGGGCTGGCGGCCGTCAGATAGGCCATGATGCCGAGGCGCAGACGCCCATGGATGACATCGTCAATAGCTGAGTGATCGAAGGGATTTTCCTCGCTCATCGCTTCAGACAATCTCTGAGGGTTCCTGGCGCATAAGCAGGATGCCCGGCAGGAAAACGGTCGCGGCAGCGACCACGGCGCCGACCAGCCAGATGAGGTTTGAGCCGGCAAATAGTGCGGCAACACCACTGCTCGCAATCGCGCCCCAGCCGGCCAGCATGAGAATCCGGCTCTTGCCGAGCAGGCCCGCTGTGAGCTGGCACATGCCATAAACGCCGAGCACGAAGGGCACCGACCAGAGAAAACCGATACTCGCCTGGCCTTGCATGATGGAGCGGATGATCACGCCCGCGAAAAAGGAAAACAGAACCATGCCGCCCGCCATCCAGACCGTGGCGCTGATCTTGTTGCCGGCCGACGAGGCGCCTGGTTTGGAACTCGGAAAGGTCATCTGCATGATCTTGAAACCACCGAAGCCGAGCACGCCAAATGCCGTCCAGAGCCACATATAGGCTTCCGGGCCAAATCCCAGGGTGCCGCTCGCGATAACGTAGTGGCAGACATAGGCAATGGCGGCCAACCCGCCCCACCAGGCCAGAAACCGTCCGCCAAGCAGCGGCGCGTTCTGACCACTTTCGGCCAGGTCTCTCAGATAGCTCAGATCATCCGTCATGGATTGTGACATGGAAAAGTCCTCTATTCACTTTGAAACGCAAAGTACACTGTACGGGAGAACAAATCAAGGGGCTTCTGCGCATGGCCCGATCTGGTGTAAATTGATCAGAGACGACACGAGACCGGAAGCAGGCGATGACCACACCTATAAATTTCAACAAGGCCAGAAAGGCGAAAGTCCGCGCTGCCAAGGACCGGCAGGCGGTTGAAAACCGGGCAAAATTCGGCCGGACCAAGGCGCAGAAAGCCGCTGAAAAAGCCGCAAAGGACAAGCTCCAGACACAAATCGACGGCGCGAAGCGGGAACCCTGAGCCGGTCGGCCACGTTTGAAACAGACAAAATAGCGCTGAACCGGACAGCCGCTGAAAGCCGCTAGCAAGGAGTTCGACCGTGCCTGTCCCCAAGTCTGTTCTCGCGAAAATTCTGATCGTAGCCGCCTGCTTCGCCATCGCCGCCTTTGCGACTTATGCAACGGCGATGGGCTAGACATATTATTACAGGCATGTAATCTGCATCCTGTCCCCAATGATCAATGCGATGGTGGGACAGCTATGCTCAGCGCAAAAGATTTCTGGAAATTTGCCTTTATCGGGGTCTGCTTTGCCTGTGCGGCAACAGCCGCCTATCTGATGCACGAGACCCCGTTCTAGGGACGCAGCCCTAGCTTCCGGCCTGATCCTCAGCGGGGGCGACGGATTGCCATTCGCTCTCGTCGCGCATCAGCCTGTCCAGCAACTCCTGGCCCGTTCGGTAAGACGACATCCGCGCCAGCGCCTGACTGAAATCCTTCATCGGGGTGCCTGTGCCGCTCATCGCTGCTGATTGCGACGCCGCTTCGGCATAGAGCGAATGGGCTCCGAGAAAGTCACCCGCCGATTCATAACACGCCCCGAGATTGTGCGTGACGGCTGGCGCGTTCGGATATTCAAGCTTCAGATCCTTCCAGACGGCGCAGGACAGATAAGGCTCGTCCCGCCCGGCTTTCACGGCCTGTTCAAAACGCGGATCGGCGCGCACGGCAGGGTCAACCGCCTCATCGACAAAGGTCGCGCGCATGGTCGAATTTCGGGGCGCAATATCATTGCGAACCTTGTAGACCGTATCGGACAGAGCATCGCGCACCATGTCGAAGGGCGGCTCGACGCCCCCGATCATGCCGTATGACCAGCCGCCATGATGGCGCTTGCCGCGCCGGCCATGCCAGTAGGCCTCGTCGCAGCTCTCATGACTGGACGAGCCATAATAGGTCTCAGAAAACAGGACACGGCCCGTTCCGTATTCGACAAGGCGCGGGGTCACCGACACGTCGACTTCCTCGCGCAGGCAGATCTCTTCGACTTCATGGCGGTGCTCGCAATCGAAAAGGCCATCCCACTCAACGCATTTGTTGACGGTCCGCGTATATTCCTCGGCCTCGTAGGACTCGATATTGGTGATGCCTTCATAGATGCCGGCGCGCTGGCCGTCGGGGACATAACCGTCAGAATAGCGTGCGATCGAGAACCAGGGCGCCCCGTCCAGGGTCGCGCTGGCGAGCATGGCTTCAAAACGGTCGGCATACCAGTTCCCGGCAGGCCCGCTGAAGCGGCCGACATCCACGGTACGGGTTTCAACCGCAGCCGTGTGCGGCGGCACGATGGTCGCGGCATAATCAATGCCCGGCGTCGAACAGGCTGCAAGCGTGGCAAGCCCGGTCAGTGCAATTGCTGTTCTCATACCTCATCCCCTTTTACAGGTTTCATCACAGCGACTTTAGGAATGCTCAAGTGAACGCCTACTGAATGATTTGTACCGAAAAACTCATTGAATGACAGCGCGGCCTGTCCCAGATACTTGCCCAGTGAAATAAATGGAGACTGCCCATGTCGTCTGCTGCCCCCCTGTTCGAACCGTTCAAGATTAAATCGTTGGAGCTTCCGAACCGGATCGTCATGGCCCCAATGACGCGCGGCTTCAGCCCGGACGGCGTGCCGACCGACGATGTGGCCGCCTATTATGCCCGCCGCGCCGAAGCCGATGTCGGCCTGATCCTGTCTGAAGGCACGCTGGTCCCGCGCAAGGGCGCCTCGGACAATCCGAACTACCCCCTCTTCCACACAGACGCAGCCCTCGCCGGCTGGAAGAAGGTGATCGGCGCGGTCCACGACAAGGGCGGCAAGATGGGCCCGCAGATCTGGCACCAGGGGCTCCTGCGCAAGACCGGCACCGGCCATTTCCCCGATGCACCTTCTGACAGCCCGTCCGGCGTCACCCACAAGGGCAAGCAGATCTTCGAGGAGCCGACAGAGTCCGAAGTCGCCGACATGATCGACGCCTATGCGAAGGCCGCCGCAAGCGCAAAAGAGCTTGGTTTCGACACCGTCGAGATCCACGGCGCGCATGGCTACCTGATCGACCAGTTCTTCTGGGAGGTGATGAACCGGCGCGAGGACAAATATGGCGGCGACCTTGCCGAGCGCGCCCGCTTTGCCGGCGAAATCATTTCCGAGGTCAAGAAAGCCGTCGGCCCCGACATGCCGGTCATCCTGCGCTTCTCGCAATGGAAGCAGCAGGACTATGACGCTAAACTCGCTAAGACGCCGCAGGAATTCGAAGCTTTCCTCAAAGTCTTCGTCGACGCAGGCGTCGATGTCCTTCACGCCAGCCAACGCCGTTTCTGGGAAGCCGAATTCCCTGATGTCGACGGCGAGAATGGCCTGAACACCGCTGGCTGGGCCAAGAAGCTCACAGGCCTTCCGACCATCACGGTGGGCTCTGTGGGCCTGGCGGGTGAATTCACCGCAGCGATGCGGGGCGAGAGCTCCAAGACCCGCCCGCTTACCGATGTCGTCGAGCGTCTGGAGAAGGGTGAGTTCGACCTCGTCGCTGTCGGCCGCGCGCTGCTCCAGGACCCGGAATGGGCGAGCAAGGTGAAGGAAGGCCGCACCGACGAGCTGCAGGATTACGACGCCAAGGCAATGGCGACGCTGTACTAGCGAGCAAGGATTCTCCTCCCCCGCCTGCGGGGGAGGACAAACGCCGCTGGCCTCACCTCGACCTTGACGCCTTGCCCTATCCATGCGCGATCTGCCCGTCTCAAAAAAGGGGTACGCACATGAAATACCTGCACACCATTGTCGCCATCGGCCTTCTAGCCGCCTGCGCGCCAGCCACCACAGAACCGGCCGCCGAAGCACAGGCGCCGCCGGTCGATGCTGAAATGGAAGTGGTCGAAGCCGCAGAAGCTTCGGCGTCCGCAGAGAACATCGTGAAGGGTGTCTATCAAGGCTTCGAATATGGCGACATGGACGCCGTCACAGCCAGCTTCTCGCGGGACATCATCTGGAACGAGGCGGAAAACAGCCCCTATTCGGATCAGAACCCTTATGAAGGTGCGGACGAAATCGTGACCGGCCTGTTCGCGCGGCTTGGCGGGGAATGGGACTTTTTCAACGCCGTACCATCGGAGTTCATCTCCGAGAGCGACAAAGTCGTCGCGATCGGCCGCTACACCGCGAAACACGCCAGGTCCGGCAAGGAAATGGATATTCCCTTTGTTCATGTCTGGACGGTTGAGGACGGTGAGATCACCGGATTCCAGCAGTACACAGACACGCTCGGCCATACAGAGGCGATGGTCGCGGACGAGTAGACACTCGACCGCTCTTCCCGGCGCAGGCCGGGATGATCGGGTCATTGAAAAAATTCCACGTGACTGCCGCTGCGGTAGTGGCCTCATGCTGACCAAAAATCAGGGAGGCCAGAATGAGCTATGAACAGATCAAGGTGGAGACGCGCGGACCGGTCTGCCTCATCACGCTGAACCGGCCCGAAAAGCTGAATGCCTGGACGCCCGATATGAGCCGCGAGCTGGGACAGGCAATCACGGCGGCGAATGAGGACGAGGATATCGGCGCCATTGTAATGGCCGGCGAGGGGCGCGGCTTCTGCGCCGGCGCCGACATGTCCTACTTCCAGACCAATATCGACGCGTCCGAAACCAAGGCCCACAAGCGCGATGGCGGCATCGACTGGATCACGCTCATCCGCTCGTCAAAGCCGTGTATCGCCGCAGTCAACGGACCGGCCTTCGGCATCGGCGTGACGCAGATTCTACCTTTCGACATGATCATTGCGTCGACAGCGGCGAAGTTCGGCCTCGTCTTTGTGAAGGTCGGCATCGTGCCGGAACTGGCAAGCTCGCACTTCCTCATCCAGCGCGTCGGCTGGGGCAAGGCGCATGATCTTCTACTGACCGCCCGGCCCGTCTCCGGCGAGGAAGCCGTGACGATCGGCCTTGCCGACAGGCTGTCCGAGCCCGACGCCTTGCTCGATGACGCTCTGGCGCTTGCCGACCAGATGGCGGCCAACCCGTCGCCCATGCTGCGCATGACCAAGGAGCTGCTGTCGGCGAATGCCTGCGACCCCGACACCACCCGCATCCAGGCGCGCGAGCATGAAGCCCTGGAGCTCTGCTACACCCTGCCCGAGCACAAGGAAGCCGTCGCCGCCTTCTCCGAAAAACGCAAACCGGATTTCAAGGCCGCGCGCCACAAAGCCCAGGCAAGGATCGACTAGAGCAGGTCCGGATCGGTGATCACCTCGACGAGGCTAGGACCGCTATGGGCCAGGGCCTCAGCGAGGTGGCGCTCCACATCGTCTCGTGTTTTCGCGATATGCCCCATGCCGCCGCAGGCACGCGCAAAGCCGGCAAAGGGCGGATTGACGAGTCCCGTCTGCCAGACCGGGAATTCGCCGGCACGCTGCTCCTTCGAGATCTTGCCGAGCTCTGAATTGTTCATCAGCACGTGGGTGATGTTCATCCCGTATTTGACTGCGGTGGTGAACTCCATCGCATACTGGCCGAAGCCGCCATCACCACTCACCGAGATCACTTTCCGGCCCCGGAATGCGTCCCGGTCCTGTGTGGCCGCCCATGCCCCCATGGCCGCCGGAAAACCGAAGCCGATGGAACCGAGATAACCCGACATCAGGATGCGTTGATCGCCCGTCGGCTCAAAATAGCGTCCGAAGGAATAAGTATTGTTGCCGACATCAACCGCGAAGATCGCGTCTTTGGGAGCGAGGCGCGTCAGCGTATCAAAGAGCGCGGCGGCAGACAGGCCCCGGCCATTGTCCTCCATCACGCGACTGGCCTTCTCTTTTCGCCACAGTTCCCAGCGCCCCGCTAACTCCTCGCGCTGGACAATTCCGGTAATCTCATGGCTCGCGAGCGCCGATTTCAACTGTGCGGCGGCGACGGCGACATCGCCCATGACCGGCAGGGTTACAGGGTGGCGCTTGGCCAGCATCATCGGATCGCGGTCCACCTGGATAATCGGCTTTGAAGGCTCGATGCCGGTATGGTCGGAGAAGGATGCGCCGAGCACGAGCAACACGTCTGCCTCGTTCATGAACCAGCTCGCGATCGGCGTGCCCGACCGCCCCATCACGCCGGCCGCCAGCGGATGCGCGTCCGCGATCAGCCCCTTGGCCTTGAACGTTGTCGCGACAGGCGCATCGAGCGCTTCAGCGAGCTCGATCGCTGCAGCTACGCCATCGCGCGCACCGTATCCGAGAATGATCATTGGGCGCTTGGCCCGGGCGATCATGTCTGCAGCGGCTTGAAGATCCTCGGCGGGCGGCGCGACAGCCCGGTTAGCCATCCGCCCTTTCGGCCCCTGCGCCTTCTGCGCATCCGTCGCAGGCAGCGTCTGGGTATTGTCCGGAAGGACGAGATGGCCGACGCCCTGCTCAAGGATTGCCGTCTTGATCGCGCCTGTCATGAGTTGCGCATGGGCCGAGCCCGGATGAACCGTCTGCGAGTAGGCCGCCACCGCTTCGAAGGCGGCTTCAAGATCAATGTCCTGAAAGGCATGGACGCCGGTGACCTGCTCCTGCACCTGGCCAGTGATCGCAAGTGCTGGCGCGCTGTCTACCTTTGCGTCCCACATGCCCGTCAGCAAATTCGTCGCCCCGGGCCCCGCAATCGTGAAGGCAGCAGCCGGGATGCCGGTCAGCTTGCCATAGGCCGAAGCGGCAAACGCGGCCGCGCCTTCGTGGCGAATGCCATAATAGTTGAGTTTGCCGGCATCGGCCTGGACGCGCATCGCATCAGCAAAGCCGAGATTGGAATGGCCGACCATGCCGAAGACGCTGGTGACGCCCCAGTTCACCATCGTCTCGACCATCACATCAGACACGGTGCGCGGGCGTTCCGGCGCTGGCGGCAGGCCGACATAGACGCCATCCTCGCGCGTCTCGACCGGGAAGGTCTCCTGTCCTGAATCCTCATGCCCGCCGGGCGGCTTACCCGTCAGCGGGTCGAAGTCCCAGCCATGCCAGGGGCAGCGCAGCCAGCATTTGCCATCAACGCCCGTCTCGATCGAGCCTTCGCCGAGCGGTCCGCCCTGGTGGGGGCAGTGATTGTCCATGGCAGCGTACTGACCATCGAAGTGGACGATCGCAAGCGATCGCCCGCCCGCCGAGGCCGATTTCACCCGGCCCTCGGCAAGCTCATCAAGCTCGGCAACCTTTAGCCATTCCAGCGTCTCACCCATTCCGCACCCTCCCTTTGCGCCTTGCCGGACCAGTTAACCCATAAGGGCACGACTGAGCACATCACAATCTGGAGACGCGGGTATGACTGTCGTTCTGGAGGACTATTTGCAATCTGCCAGCAGGGCATAAGACTTATCGCGCGGGCCGCAGCTCGTATGGCTCAACCGGGAGGAAGAGTGAGGCAGGTAAGCGGCAATTACGCCTTCTCATAGGCCGCCTTGAGCCAGGCTTTCACTTCCTCGTCGACCTCTTCTGCCGCCTGGATCTTGATCTTGTGGGTACACATTCCGCCCGGCTTTTCCTCGATCAGGCGGATCGTGCCCGCCTCGCCCTTGAGATTGAGACCGAGATCGACGCGCGTCTTTGTTGCCGGGGTCACGACCGCGAAGTTCTTCGACCGGCGGAAAGCGACAGAAGTCTTCTTCGGCGCGATCTCGACATCGGAACCAAGACCACTGGCGTAGGCTGCGAGCGCCTCATAGATCGGTTTCAGCCCCTCCTTGCCCTCATACTGGCCCGACAGCAGATCATCTTCGCTGGCATCCAGACGGCCCTTGGCGGCCTGACAGATAAAATTGGCGTAGCCGTGGGTGATCCCGTGCTCGGTCTTGAGCATTTTCATTTGCTCACCATGCTTTTCAAGACCACTCGCTTTGACGAGTTTGACCCAGTGGTCGAGCGGCTTGCCCGTCTTCTCCTCAACCCCCGCGGTCATGCTTTCGAGCATTTCTTCAGATGTCTTCGCCATATCCTTGTCTCCCTATTTCCGCGTCAGTGGCCAGTTCTCGATCTTGCACGCAGCCGGCGTCATCATGCCCATTAGGGGCCCGAGCCACATCACCATCTTACCCGAAAATTTCGGTTTGCCCGTCTCGGCCAGCGATTTGAGGTTCTGCGTGATGAACGGCCCGCCCTGCGCCATGGACTTTGCGGTCTTGCTGTCCGCTGGCACGCCTGTCGTGGTCAGCGAGAATTCGACGCCTTCTGCGGTCTCTTTCAGATCATAGGTGACGGTGCAGAACTCATCATCCCACTGGGTGAACTTGAAGGTGTGGGCGTAGCGATGGGGCGGCGAGAACTCGATCACTTCGCCGACCACACTGGCATATTTGCGGTTCGGCGTGACCATGCGCATCCGGTTGCCCGGCGCGAGCGTTCCAGTCTGCGCCTCGCATACAGCGCCGAAGAAGAAGGGCAGTACCTCGTCTGTCTTCACCAGCGTGTTCCAGACGACCTCGATCGGTGCATCGATCACCACTTTGTAGACCTGCTTGTCCTCGGCCTTCGCTGGCGCCTTCGCAGCTTCATTCATCGTCTTCATCCCTTTTTCTGGCGGCCTGTTCGGCCAAGGTTTTTATGGAAGTGAGTTTGCCGGCGAAGGTCTCGCTATAGCCGTCGAGCCAGCGCTCCTGGATTTGCCGGATCGGCACGGCGTTGAGATAGAGACGCCGCGTGCGCCCTTGTTTCTCGCTGACGACGAGCCCGGCTTTTTCCAGCACGGCGAGATGGTTCATCACGGCGATCCGGCTGACATCGAACCCTTTTGCAAGCTCCCCGACCGAGCAGCCGGGCTTTGCCTTCAGCATGTCGAGGATCTTCCGCCGGCTCTCATGGGCCAGCGCCTGGAAGACACCCGACATATCATCATTAGTAATCATGTAATTACATTTTTACATATTCGAACGGAAGTCAAGTCTGATCTGCGCGGCGGCGAGTGCCGTACTCAGATTAAAGGAGTGATCTGCCCCGTGAATCCAAAACACATTCTTGCCCTTGCTGCGCTCGCCACAACTGCCGTGGCAACAGGCTGCCTCTCCAATTCCATTGAGAGTTTCGCCGACGCCGACCGCACGCTTCGCCTTGAGGAGTATTTCGTCGGCGAGTCGAAAGCCTATGGCATTTTCGAGGACCGGTTCGGAAAGATCCGCCGCCAGTTCGATGTCGACATCACGGGTACGCTGGACGGAAACACGCTGACCCTGGTCGAAGAGTTCGACTATTATGATGGCGAGCAGGACACCCGCACCTGGACCATCGAAATTCTGGGAAACGGTTATTATCGCGGCACCGCGAACGATGTGCCGGACATGGCTGAGGGCCGCGCGGTCGGAAACGCATTCAACTGGACCTACAAGGTAGATCTGAAGGTTGGCGACGACACGTGGAATGTCGGCTTCGACGACTGGATGTATCTGTTGCAGGACGATGTCCTGATCAATCGGGCCTATGTCACGCGCTATGGCATCCGCATCGGCGAAGTCACGATCACTTTTCAGAAATAGACGGCGGCGAGGCGCCTAGCCAAGCTTCACATTCTGCTTGCCCATGATGACGTCATTGCGGAACTGGATACAGTCGCCATTGCTTGGCTCAGGGCCGAGATAGCCGCCGCGCATCCGGTCATGGCGGTCGAATTCGGCCGCCAGTGTCGTCATCTCATTCGCGATCTCGCGCTGCAGCTGCCCGGTTACTGCGCCGGCCCACATTTCGAGCTCTCCGTCGGGAAGCCGCTCCATGCGCGAGCGCGTATCGCGCTTGTATTCCGCATTCGCCATGTCGCGAAGCTTCACAAGCTTGGCCTCGTTCGCCTTGCGATAGGCGTCCATGGCCTTGACCATATGCTGATCATAATTGCCATAGCCGCCTGCGCACTGGCTCAGCGTGCCGAGCGTGGCCTGGTATTTCTCAACCTCGTCTCTTGCAGAAAATGCTGAACGCGCCGGCTCGCCCGGCAGGGCCGCTTGAGGCACCACAGCGGCGACCCTGAGATCGCCTTGCTGAATGTCGATCCCCTCGAGCGTGGGTTGCGATGGCGATCCGCCAAATCCGAGGACTAGCCCGCCAGCAATACCGGCGACAGGCAAAGCAGCAACGCCGGCCCAGAACCATTTGCCGGTGCCCGATTTTTCGGTCCTGGCGACAAGCGCATCGCGGTCAAACCCTTCCATGGACGTTACTCCCACTCGATCTTGCGGTGAAAGTAACCGCAAATTGCTACTCAGCGTTTAATTGGACCGTCGGGATTGTCGGCAACCGACTCACAAGACCCGCACCTGTTCTCGCCGGCCGCTTTAGGCGCAGCTGACCCCTGCCAAGCCCGGCGAAGCCTGCTATATGTTCTAGATGAGTTCTGCCCCGAATCGCCGCCCCTCAATCTCGGAC
>NZ_JBARZC010000181.1:0-5222 GCF_049649345.1 Henriciella sp.
GTTCTTCATTACCTTCTTTGCCGGACTGCTGGGGGCCTATCTTGTCCTGTCAGGTTGGCTTTCCGCCCGAAGGCGCGTGCCGGAACACCGGGCGTTCGGCTGGAGTCTGGGTATGGTCAACGCCGTCAATTGTGCGGCACTGCTTGTATTAGGGGGTATAGGTTTATCAGCGCAGGGCGGGCAGATATTCGGTTTCGCTGCTGGGAACTACCTGTTCCTTGCGGGCTTGTCCGGCATCGCAGCCGTGGGAGACATCAGCATCATCTTTCGGTCGAGAGTGTCGGCGCCGCATGCGATCGCGCGACACCTGTGGCGAATGCTGACGGGCTTCTTTATCGCAGCTGGTTCTGCCTTTACAGGGCCGGGGGCCAAAGCTTTCCCGGAATGGGTTCAGCAATCTGGACTCTTGTCGGTCCCGGAACTGCTCATCATATTGCTGATGCTGTTCTATCTTATTCGGACTTTGCTGTTCAGACGCAAAGGACGCCTGGCTCAGAACCCTTCGACAAGTTTAGGATAGCACGCTGGCACGGATGGGGTGCTCGGCGTCACGATTCCTCCTCAACCTCTTCCGGAATCGGCGCGACGCGAAGGCCGGTGATCTGGTTGCGGGTCTTGCGAATGATATCGAAGCGGTGGGCGTGGAAGGAGAAGCGCTGGCCTGGCTCAGGAATCGTCTGAGCTTCGTGGATGACGAGGCCCGCGACGGTCACGGCCTCATTGTCCGGCAGGTTCCAGCCTGTCGCGCGATTGAGATCGCGAATGGTCACCCAGCCTTCGACAATGACAGAGCCATCGGCCTGCGGGCGAACGCCCTGGATCGGCACATCATGCTCGTCGCGAATGTCGCCGACAATTTCCTCGAGGATATCTTCCAGCGTCAGCAGACCCTGCAGCTCGCCATATTCGTCAACCACCAAGGCAAAGTGATTGCGCTCTTTGAGGAAGAGGTCGAGCTGGTCCTGCAGCGGGGTCGTTTCCGGCACGAACCAGGGCTCGCGCAGAAGCGTATCGATGTCGATGTCATCAATGTCGCCCTTGTCCTGCACGACGGCGCGCAGAAGGTCTTTCATGTGCAGCACACCGGCAATCTCATCCTGGTCTGCATTGTAGAGCGGGATGCGGGTGTGCGGACTGTTCAGGGCCTGCTTGATGATCTCGGCGGACGGGTGAGAAGCGTCCAGCATGGTGATGTTCTTGCGGTGGATCATCACCTCTTCGACCGTCATGTCCTTCAGATCGAGCGCGCCGACAAGGCGGTGGCGGTCAGCCTCGTCGACGCCGCCTTCGGAGTGGTGAAAGTCGATCGCGCCGCGGATTTCCTCTTCAGCGGTGAAGCTTGCATCCGGTGCGCCGGCGCCGACAAGGCGGAGTGTTGTGTTCACGATGGCCTGAATGACCACAACGATCCAGGACACAGCGGCCACCAGCCAGCTGATCGGCTTCCCGACCGACATCGCCATCGAATCCGCGCGGGTGATCGCATAGGTTTTCGGCAGCACTTCTGCAAAGACCAGGACGAGGACGGTCATCACGGCTGTAGCAACGGCGACGCCGGCCGCACCGGGCAGAAGCGATGCGAACAAGGTGGTCGCAAGCGCCGAGGCGAGAATATTGACTAGATTATTGCCGAGGAGAATGGCGCCGATCAGACGTTCGCGGTCGGAGATAAGGCCGTTGACGGTCTCTGCGCGCTTGTCTCCCTCGCGCTCAAGCTGGTGCAGCCGGGTTCTGGAGGCGGCTGTCAGGGCCGTTTCGGACCCGGAAAAAAAGGCCGACATCCCGAGTAGAAACAGGATAGCGACGAATGTACCTATAATCATGGCTCAGCCTTGCTGAAGCTCCTCTTGTAGAAAATCCCGGACATCCGACAGGTCGGCGTCCGGCTTTATGAATGCGCGGCCGAGGCCGCGGGCCAGGATGAGCGGGACACGGCCTGCGCGCGCCTTCTTGTCTTGCTTCATGGCATCGACAAGAAAATCTGCGGGATACGGCCCCCCTGGAAGACGGCTTAAGTGTGTGACAAGGCCCGCACTTTCAAGCAACTGGCTGGCACGCTGTGCATCCTGGCCATCCATCAGGCCCTGGCGGACCGAATAGCGCAGCGCCAGCGCCATGCCGGCGGCGACCGCTTCGCCATGCAGCAGGCTCGGCTTGAAACCATTGGCCGCTTCCAGCGCATGCCCGAATGTATGGCCGAGATTGAGCAGGGCGCGCACGCCCGATTCGCGCTCATCCTGTGAGACGATCCGGGCCTTGGCGGCGCAGGAGACGGCCACGGCATGGCCGAGCGCATCTGGCTCAAGCGCGACGACATCAGCGCCATTCTGCTCGAGCCAGTGGAAGAAGTCAGCGTCATCGATCAGGGCGTATTTAACGATCTCGGCATAGCCGGCGAGGCGCTCGCGTTCGGGCAGGGTCGACAGGACGCTGGTGTCTGCGAGGACGAGCTGAGGCTGGTAGAATGCGCCAATCAGATTCTTGCCTTGGCTCGCATTGACGGCGGTCTTGCCGCCAACCGAACTGTCGACCTGGGCGAGCAGCGTTGTCGGCACCTGAACGAATTTCATGCCGCGTTTCATCAGCGCGGCGGCGAGGCCGGTGAGGTCGCCGACAATGCCGCCGCCTAATGCAACCAGCACATCGTCCCGGCCGGCGCCTTCCGCCAGAAGCCAGTCCAGCACTCCGCCGAGCGTGTCCCAGGATTTCGAGCCTTCGCCGTCGGAGACGGCTTTCAGATGCAGGGTGAGACCTGCGGCGCGCAAGCTGTCTTCCAAAGCGCCGGCGTAAAGCCCGCCAACCGTCCCGTCCGTCAGCACAAAGGCGCGCGGCTGTTTGGCCAGCGGCGCGATATGGTCGCCTGCTTTTGACAGCAGGGCCGAGCCAATCAGGATGTCATAGCTGCGCTCGCCGAGCTCGACGCGAACGGTATGCGGAGAGGTAAGCGTGTCAGCCATGGCGGGAACTGGACCAGACGTCGATGGACTTCAGGATCGATTCGACGGTTGCCTTATGCGGGCCCTCCTGGCTGGTGACGATCAGGTCGGCCTGTTCATAGATCGGACGGCGCTCATCCAGCAGGCGGCTGAGGACGCTTTTTGGGTTTTCGGCCTTGAGAAGCGGCCTGTGGCTACGGCGCGAGACGCGGCGCCACAGGGTTTCAAGGTCTGCGTTGAGCCAGATGGTGATCGCTTTTTCGCGCAGCAGGTCTCTCGTCTCCGGGTCGAGATAGGCGCCGCCGCCGGTGGCCAGAACATGCGGTTCATCGCCGAGCAGGCGCTCGAGCACACGGCGTTCGCCGCGCCGGAACTCGGCTTCTCCGTGCAGGGTGAAAATGTCAGCGATGGACAGGCCGGCGGCTTTTTCGATCTCATGATCGCTGTCATAGAATTTGCGGTTCAGCGCATCTGCAAGCCGCCGCCCAACGGTGGATTTGCCAGCGCCCATCAGTCCGACAAGCGCGATTGTACGGTCAGAAACGGCCGCCTCAATTCTGCCAGCGTCTGCTGTGTAATTGCTGTTTGCTGTCATGGGCTTTTCGGTTGCGTTATGACTGTCCTATACAGGCTCGAACGATACGGGCAATGATTCCGGTGGAAGTCATCGGAGGAAAGAGGGTTCTAAATTGCGCAAATGGCTCATCCTGTTCGCCGTCCTGATTGTGGGCGTTGTTGCAGCTTTCTGGTGGCTGGGCACTGAAGTCGATGCTTCAAAGCCCGAGCCCGGCGAGGTGCGCGTGGAGATAGAGAATGTCTTCTAGGGCATTGCTTGGCGCGCTCGCGCTTGCAGCGGCCACCTCTGTTCAGCCGGCGCTGGCTCAGATTCAGTCCGCTGGCCTCGACGATGTAGACAGCTGGGGCGTGAGCTTTCTCGAACGCGGCGAAGCCGGTTTCAGCGAGCGCCTCTGGCTTGGCTCGGACAATTCCTATCTGCTCCGTCTGCTCGGCGATCTCGATGTATCGTCGATGACTGATGCGGAACAGGCGCTTCTCAGCCGGGCGATGCGCTCGCCATCGGCGGAACCGGAAGACGAGGATGCCGATGCCCTGATGGAGGCGCGGCTCGATCTGCTGGTCCTGCTCGGGCACGACGAGGCGGCTGCAACGCTCGCAAGGCAATTGGATGAGGCTCCAGACCATATCGATCCTGATGCCATCCTCTCGGATGCACGGCTCGCCAATGGCGGGCTCGACGTTGTCTGTAGGCAGATGGATCCGGCCGGCGAAGGCGCTTTCTGGGCCCAGCTGCGTGCGATTTGCACGCTCGAGGCGGAAGACTATGCCTCCGCCGAGCTTTCGACCGAGATTGCGGCCCAGCAGGAGGGCGTCGAACCCTGGTTTTCCGAGGTTGCCATCGCAATGATCGGCGAGCGGGAAGACCGGCCTGACGCACGCTATGGGTCCGGGCTGGACTATGCCCTGTCACAGCTTGCAGGCCTTGAGGTCAGCGCGGACACGGTCGAGAGTGCGAGTGATGAGATTGCCGCTCGTCTGGCGCGCGACGAGGATCTGGCGTTCGAGCTTCGCCTGCTGGCAGCCGACAAGGCGGCAAGAGCCGGCACGCTCCCTGCGGCGGACCATCGCGCGATCTACAAGGCGCTGGTCTCGCAGCCCGACCATGAGCCTGAGTCTGCGATCGAGGCGGCCTTCATGGTGTTTGCCCGCAAGGCGGAGCCGAAGCCCGTTGAAATCGCTCCCGCGCCGAGCGGATCGGGTCCGCGCGATCTTCGCTCCATGAATGAGGACTGGATCGAACCTGTCCAGCCTGATGAGGTGAGCGACGAGGCGCTCGATGCCGATCCCGTCGATGAGATTTCTCTCGAAGAAGAACAAGCGCTTGCGCTTGCCGAGGCGCTGCGTCAGGCCGCCCGGACAAAAGACACGTTCGCTGCCGCGGCGCGTCTGTTCGAGGCTGAGCTTGGCAAGCTGGCGGTGAATGAGGACACCCGGGCGGGCGCCCTCATCTTTGCGACAGCTTCGCTTGCCTCGGGCAATGAAAAAGGCGCGGTCCGCTGGCTGAACGGGCTCGATCTCGATGAGTTGTCGGATTCTGAAGCCTTTGATGCGGCCCTGCTGAGAGGCTACGCGCTGCTTCTCGCTGGCCGCAGTCCGGATGACATGCTGAGCGATGTGGCCGATGTGCTGATCGAGACCGGTATCGAGCCGCGCCAGCAGGAACAGGCCATGCGGCTCATATCGCTCTGGTCTGGCTTTGATGTGCCG
>NZ_JBARZC010000182.1:0-4541 GCF_049649345.1 Henriciella sp.
CCAATGCGGGCGAGGCGAAAGAGTCCACCGGTGCCAATGCATCCGTGATCTATGTCCCGCCAGCCGGCGCCGCAGCGGCAATCGAGGAAGCGATCGATGCGGGGATCGAGCTGATCACCTGTATCACCGAGGGCGTCCCGGTGCTCGACATGGTGCGCGTGAAAGCCAAGCTGGAGAAATCAAACTCCCGCCTGATCGGCCCGAACTGCCCGGGCGTCCTGACCCCGGAAGAGTGCAAGATCGGCATCATGCCAGGCAAGATCTTCCAGAAGGGCTCTGTCGGCGTCGTCTCGCGCTCCGGCACGCTAACCTATGAAGCCGTGTTCCAGACCTCTCAGGCCGGCCTTGGCCAGACAACGGCTGTCGGCATTGGCGGCGACCCGGTCAATGGCACCAACTTCATCGACGTGCTCGAGAAATTCCTCGGCGATGACGAGACCAAGTCGATCATCATGATCGGTGAAATCGGTGGCTCGGCTGAAGAGGAAGCGGCGCAATTCCTGAAGGATGAAGCAAAGAAAGGCCGCAAGAAACCCATGGTCGGTTTCATCGCTGGCCGCACCGCGCCGAAGGGCCGGACCATGGGTCATGCCGGTGCCATTGTTTCGGGCGGCAAGGGCGATGCAGAGTCCAAGATCGCGGCAATGGAAGATGCTGGCATTCGTGTGAGCCCGAGCCCTGCCCGGCTTGGTGATACCATGGTAGAGGTTCTTAAAGGTTAGTCCCGGATTATATATTCCGGATGGCGGCCAGACTGGGCCCTTAAAAAGACCCCGCCGGGCCGTCCCTTGAAGATCAGGACGGTTAAGACATGGCAGACGACGGTAGCGCAGTTACAGGCAAACGCAGCGCGCAGAACAGCGCGATGCTGGATACCGCTTTCCTCTATGGGGGAAGCGCGGTCTGGATCGAGAAGATGCAGGCAGCCTATGCCCGCGACCCCAATTCCGTGCCGGAAAGCTGGCGCGACTTCTTCGCCGATCTCGGCGATGGCAGCGAAGAGGCTGCCCGCAATGCGGACGGCGCCAGCTGGAAGCGCGAAAAGTGGCCGAAGCCTGCCGATGCAGACCAGGTCGCCGCGCTCGACGGCAACTGGGCGCTGATCGAGCCGAAGCTTGAGCAGAAGATCAAGGGCGCCAAGCCTGCTGCATCTGCCGAGGAAGTGGCCGGCGCAGTCAAGGATTCGATCCGCGCGCTGATGATGATCCGCGCCTATCGTGTGCGCGGTCACCTTGCTGCCAAGCTCGATCCGCTGGCGATGGACTATGATGCCGAGCATCCAGAGCTCGAGCCCGCCAATTACGGCTTCACCGATGCCGACATGGACCGCAAGATCTATATCGATGGCTATCTCGGCCTCGATTATGCGACCATTCCGGAAATCCTCGACATCCTGAAGCGGACCTATTGCTCAACCATCGGTGTTGAATTCCAGCATATCTCGAATCCGGAAGAGAAATCCTGGCTGCAGGAGCGGATCGAGGGGCCGGACAAGGGCGTCGCGTTCACCCCGGAAGGCAAGAAAGCGATTCTTGCCAAACTGATTGAGGCAGAGACGTTCGAACGCTTCCTTCACAGGCGCTACCCGGGCACGAAACGCTTCGGCCTCGATGGCGGTGAAGCGGCCGTGCCGGCGCTGGAACAGATCATCAAGCGCGGCGGCGCGCTCGGCGTGAACGAGATCATTGTCGGCATGCCACACCGCGGGCGCCTCAACATGCTCGCTGCCGTGATGGGCAAGCCCTATGAGAAAATCTTCCACGAATTCCAGGGCGGCTCGACGCAGGGGGCCGAAGGCTTTGGCTCCGGCGATGTGAAATACCATCTCGGCGCCTCCTCCGACCGCTCGTTCGATGGCAATGAGGTTCACCTCACCATGAATGCCAACCCGTCTCACCTCGAGGCGGTCGACCCTGTCGTGCTCGGCCGGGCGCGCGCCAAACAGGCGATGGAGGCCGAAGAGACCGGCCAGCTCGACCGCTCGCGCAAGCTGCCGCTTCTGCTGCACGGCGATGCAGCCTTTGCCGGCCAAGGCGTTGTCGCTGAATGTTTCGCCCTGTCAGGCCTGCAGGGCTACCGCACCGGCGGGACGATCCACTTCATCGTCAACAACCAGATCGGCTTTACGACGAGCCCGATGTATTCGCGCTCCTCGCCCTATCCGTCAGACGTCGCGCTGATGGTCCAGGCGCCGATCTTCCACGTGAACGGCGATGATCCGGAAGCGGTGACCTATTGCGCGAAAGTCGCAACGGAATACCGCCAGAAATTCGGCAAGGACGTCGTCCTCGACATGTTCTGCTATCGCCGGTTCGGCCACAATGAGGGTGACGAGCCGATGTTCACCCAGCCGGTCATGTACGCCAATATAAAGGGCCATGAGTCGACCCGCGAAATCTATGCCCGCCGCCTCGTTGAAGAGGGGCTGGTCACGGCCGACGACGTCGAGCAGCAGGTCACCGATTTCGAGAACTTCCTCGACAAGGCCTTTGACGAGGGCAAGGAGCTGGAGCGCCAGAAAGCTGATTGGCTGGACGGCGAGTGGGAAGGCCTTGGCCTGCCAGAAGATGACGAGCGCCGCGGCAAGACGGGCGTCTCCAAGAAGCGGCTGACAGAGCTTGGCGAGAAGATCACGACGGTTCCGGACGGGGTCGACATTCACAAGACGCTGAGGCGCGTCATTGACGGGCGCCGTGAGGCGATCACCTCCGGCAAGGGGCTCGACTGGGCAACCGCCGAACATCTTGCCTATGCGACCCTGCTCGATGAGGGCTTCCCGGTGCGCCTGTCAGGTCAGGATTCTGGCCGCGGCACTTTCTCCCAGCGCCACAGCCATTTCGTCGACCAGCAGACCGGCGAGCGCTACACGCCGCTCAATAATCTCTCCGGCGATCAGGCCAATTATGAAGTGATCGATTCGCTTCTCTCTGAAGAAGCCGTGCTCGGCTATGAATATGGCTATTCGCTTGCCGATCCCAATTGCCTTGTCCTCTGGGAAGCGCAGTTTGGCGACTTCTCCAACGGGGCGCAGGTCTTCTTCGACCAGTTCATCTCCTCGGCTGAGCGCAAATGGCTGCGGATGAGCGGCCTCGTCTGCCTCCTGCCACATGGCTATGAGGGCCAGGGGCCGGAGCACTCATCGGCACGTCTCGAGCGCTTCCTGCAGATGTGCGCCGAAGACAATATGCAGGTCTGCAATCTGACGACGCCGGCCAATTATTTCCATGCGCTGCGCCGCCAGATCCACCGCGACTTCCGCAAGCCGCTGATCATCATGACGCCGAAATCGCTCTTGCGGCACAAGCTCGCGACAAGCGCGCTCGAAGATCTCAACACCAAATCCTCCTTCCACCGTGTCCTCTGGGATGACGCAGAGACGCCGGGCCGCGAAGGCAAGGTCAAGCTCACCAAGGACAAGAAGATCCGCCGCGTCGTGCTCTGCTCGGGCAAGGTCTATTACGACCTGTTCGAAGCGCGCGAGGAAAAGGGCGTCGATGACGTTTACCTGCTCCGCGTCGAGCAATTCTATCCGGTGCCGCGCAAGTCTCTGATGCAGGAGCTGAAACGTTTCCCGCAGGCCGAGATGGTCTGGTGCCAGGAAGAGCCGCGCAATATGGGCGGCTGGACTTTCATGCGCGACGAGATCGAATGGACGGCAAGACAGGTCGGGTGCGAGAAGCCGCGCCCGAAATATGCCGGCCGCCCGCCATCGGCCGCGACTGCGACGGGCCTGCTGGCCCAACACAATAAGGAAAAAGATGCTCTCATTGGCGCCGCGCTGGGCGACCAGCCGGTCGAGGACAGCATCGTCTCCGCCTGACCGAAGACAACCGAACACACGAAACGGACTGACTTATGACTGACATCATCGTACCGCAGCTCGGCGAGAGCGTCACAGAGGCGACGGTCGGCCAATGGCTGAAAAAAGCGGGCGATTCCGTCTCCAGGGACGAGGTGCTCGTCGAGCTTGAGACTGACAAGGTCTCGGTCGAAGTGGCCGCGACGGCAGACGGCACGCTGTCCGAGATCGTCGCCAATGAAGGCGATACGGTCGAGATCGGCGCTGTGCTCGGCCGGCTCGGCAGCGGCAATGGCGCGGACAAGAAGGCGGATGCGCCGGCCAGGTCGGACGCCAAACCCGAGGCAAAGGCTGAAAAGACCGAAGCGGCCCCCAAGCAGAAAGCCGATGCGCCAAAACAGGGCGCTTCAGCAAGCTCAGGCGGCGGCGATGCTGTTGATGTCACCGTCCCGGCCATGGGCGAAAGCGTCACCGAAGGCACGCTTGGGGAGTTCACCAAAAAGGTCGGCGATACCGTCTCCAAGGATGAAACGATCGCAGAGATCGAGACCGACAAGGTCGCCCTCGAAGTGCCGGCGACTGCAGACGGCACGATTTCCGAACTGCTTGTCTCGCCGGGCGATACGGTCACGCCGGGCAGCGTGATTGCACGCATCAGCTCAGGCGCTGGCGGCGGCGGCACGGTCGCCAAGGAAGCCCGCGTCAGTGAAGGTGCGCCAACCACGCAGACCCCGGCAGAGAC
>NZ_JBARZC010000183.1:0-2097 GCF_049649345.1 Henriciella sp.
CCATCGGGAAGACGCCGCGCCTGTAAAAGTCGAGGACGAAGTCCGTATCGATGCGTTCAGACATGGCGCATGGGCGTGGTCAGTCTTTGGCGAGGAATTTTTCCAGCCAGTGGATATTGTAAACGCCGTCAACGACATCCTTGGCATCGACCAGGCGGCGGTGCAGCGGAAGGGTCGTCTCGACCCCGCCGACGACCATCTCGTCGAGCGCCCGTCGCAGACGCATCACGCACTCATTGCGCGTGCGCCCGTGCACGATCAACTTGCCGATCATGCTGTCATAATTGGGCGGGATCCGGTAACCGGCATAGGCAGCACTATCGACACGGACATCCGGCCCGCCAGGGGCATGGAATTCGGTGATCGTGCCGGGCGACGGCATGAAGGTTTCCGGGTGCTCGGCATTGATCCGGCACTCGATCGCATGGCCGACAAGCAGAACATCTTCCTGGCTGAAAGACAGTTTCTTTCCGTCGGCTATGCGGATTTGTTCGCGTACCAGATCAATGCCCGTAATCATCTCTGTGACAGGGTGCTCGACCTGGAGGCGGGTATTCATCTCGATGAAATAGAAATTGCCGTCCTCATAGAGAAACTCCATCGTGCCGGCCCCAAGATAGCCGATCTTGGCAACAGCCTTGGCAACGATTGAGCCGATCTCTTCGCGCTGCGCCTGGTTGAGGGCAGGGGACGGGGCTTCCTCGAAGACTTTCTGGTGGCGGCGCTGCAGTGAGCAGTCACGCTCCCAGAGATGGGCGACATTGCCATGGCTGTCGGCGATCACCTGGATCTCGATATGGCGCGGTTTGCCGAGATATTTCTCGAGATAGACCGCATCATCGCCAAACGCGGCCTTGGCCTCTGTCTTGGCGGTGCGGATCGCGTTTTCGAGCTCTTTCTCGGTCTTGGCGACTTTCATGCCGCGACCGCCGCCGCCAGCTGCCGCTTTGACGAGCACCGGATAACCGATCTTCTTGGCGATCTTCTTGGCGTCGCTCATGCTCGTGACGCCGCCATCGGAGCCGGGGACACACGGCACGCCGGCCTCGATCATGGCCTTCTTGGCGGCGATCTTGTCGCCCATGGTGCGGATATGCTCGGGCTTCGGGCCGATAAAGATGATGCCGTGCGCCTCGACCATTTCGGCGAATTGCGCATTTTCCGATAGGAAGCCGTAGCCCGGATGGATCGCGTCGGCATTGGTGATTTCGGCCGCGGCAATGATACGTGACTTTTTCAGATAGGATTCCGAAGAGGGCGCCGGGCCGATGCAGACGCTTTCATCTGCAAGGCGGACCGCCATTGCGTCGCGGTCTGCTTCGGAGTGCACGACGACCGTTTGCAGGCCCATCTCCTTGCAGGCCCGGTGAATACGCAGGGCGATCTCGCCTCGATTGGCGATCAGGACTTTTTCAATCATAAGATCGACCCTATT
Source organism: Henriciella sp. (assembly GCF_049649345.1). GTDB lineage: Bacteria > Pseudomonadota > Alphaproteobacteria > Caulobacterales > Hyphomonadaceae > Henriciella. The sequence goes on from NZ_JBARZC010000183.1 coordinate 1,436, forward strand.
CGATAACGATCAGCGGTTCGCCAAATTCCACAGGCTGGGCGTCGGACACGATAATTTCTTTGACGGTGCCGCCGGCTGGCGCCTCGACCGGGTTGAAGGTCTTCATGGCTTCGACCAGCATCAGCGTGTCGCCCTTCTTGACCTTGTCGCCAACAGCGACGAACGCTTTTGAGCCCGGCTCAGGCGAGAGATAGACCGTACCGACCATCGGGCTGGTGACGGCATTGGCGTGCGCCGCCGTAGGGGCCGGTGTGGCTGCAGTTGCGGTGGCTGGCGCGGCTGGAGCCGGGGCAGCCGCCGCTGGAGCGGCATACTGTACGGGTGCCGGTGTGTATGGACTGGACTTGCTGACCCGGATGCGCAGGCCTTCATGTTCGACTTCGACTTCCCCAAGATCTGCGTCCCGCAGGATGGAGGCAAGTTCTCTGACAAGGCCGGTATCAAGGCCGTTCTTTGCCGTGCTCATAGATAATGTGTCCTCAAGCTGTCATTTTTATCGCGGCATCTAGTGCAAGGTGATACCCGCGTGCCCCGAGCCCTGCAATGGTAGCAGTGGCCGTCGGCGCTACATAATTGGTTTGCCGGAAGGGCTCCCTTGCGGCTGGATTTGACAGGTGAACCTCAATGACAGGCAGGGTGCAAGCACGCAGTGCATCGTGCAG
>NZ_JBARZC010000184.1:0-7424 GCF_049649345.1 Henriciella sp.
TGACAAAGGCGATCGAAGCCGGCAAGCTGAAAGCAGGCGACATCACCGAGGAAACGCTCGTCGCGTCGGGCGTGATCCGCCGCACGAAAGACGGTGTTCGTCTCCTCGCCAAGGGTGAAGCGCCGAAGAAGGCAAATATTACTGTGACAGGTGCAAGCAAGGCAGCCATCGAGGCGATCGAAAAGGCTGGCGGCAAGGTGACCGTGACCGGGCCGAAAGCTGCAGAAAAAGCAGAGTAATCGCAGGCTTTTTCGTCTACACACCTTCACAAACAGCATTTCGCCGCCGATGTATTGGCGGCGATTTCATTTCCGGTAGGAGGGGCACTTGGCCACAGCCGCAGAACAAATGGCGCGAAACATGAACTTCGGCACTTTCGCCAAGGCGAAAGACCTGCAGGCCCGAATTCTATTCACGCTTTTCATTCTCGTTCTTTACCGCCTCGGCACTTTCATTCCGGTGCCCGGCGTCGATCCGAGCCAGTTCGCCCAATTTTTCCAGCAGCAGCAGGGCGGTATGCTTGGCTCGCTCAACATGTTTGCGGGCGGCGCGGTCGAGCGGATGAGCGTGTTCGCGCTGAACGTCATGCCCTATATCACGGCGTCGATTATCGTTCAGATGATGACGTCTGCGGTGCCTTCTCTTGAGAAGCTCAAGAAAGAGGGCGAATCGGGCCGCAAGCAGATCAATCAGTATACGCGTTACCTGACTGTCGGTTTTGCCTTCTTCCAGGGGTTCGGCATTTCGATGGGCCTTGCAGGCGTCGCCTATGAAGGCATCGCCACGTGGTTCTTCGTTCTGACAGCCGTCACCACCTTCGTCGGTGGCACCATGTTCTTGATGTGGATGGGCGAACAAATCACGGCCCGCGGCATCGGCAATGGTATTTCCCTGATCATTTTCGCAGGCATCATCGCTGAAATGCCGAAGGCGATCTTCAATATGTTCTCCGGCGGTGTGGAGCAGGGCGTGAACGTCGTCTTTGTTCTCGCAGTGCTTCTGCTGGTCATTGCCCTTGTCCTGTTCATCGTCTTCATCGAGCGCTCGCAGCGCCGTGTCCTGATCCAGTATCCGAAGCGCCAGCAGGGCAATCAGATGCAGCAGGGCCAGAGCTCGTTCATGCCGCTCAAGCTGAATACGTCCGGTGTGATCCCGCCGATCTTCGCGATCGCGATCCTGATGCTGCCTCTGACGGCAGTTGGCCTGGCGGGTGGAAACACCGTCGATCCGAATGCCACCGCAGAGCAAGGTACCGGTATTCTCCAGTGGCTGGCGCTGAACTTCTCGCCGGGCAGCTGGACCTACATCATCACATACGGCGTGCTGGTTGCTTTCTTCTGCTTCTTTTACACGTCCATCATGTTCAATCCGCAGGAGACCGCGGACAATCTGCGTAAATATGGCGGCTTCGTCCCCGGCATCCGGCCGGGCAAGAATACGGCGGCGTATTTCGATTATGTTCTGACGCGCCTGACGACGATCGGTGCGGTCTATCTCGTCTTCGTCTGTCTACTGCCTGAAGTGCTGCGCCGGTATGTCCCGGAAATTCCTTTCTATATCGGTGGCACCTCGCTTCTCATCGTTGTATCCGTTACAATGGACACGGTTACTCAGATACAGTCCCATCTGATCGCGCATCAATACGAAGGACTGATCAAGAAGTCGCGGCTGGGAGGCAAGCGTAGACGATGAATTTGATACTTTTTGGGCCGCCGGCGGCCGGCAAGGGCACGCAAGCAAGGCGTCTGGTAGAAGAGCATGGCTATGTCCAGCTTTCGACAGGTGACATGCTCCGTGCCGCGCGGGCTTCTGGATCCGACCTTGGCAAACGTGTTGCGAAGATCATGGATGAGGGCGGCCTTGTATCAGATGAAATCGTGATCGATCTTATTGATGAGCAGATCAGCACCCACACCGATGCGCCGGGTTTCATCTATGATGGTTTCCCGCGCACGGTCGGTCAGGCGAATGCGCTCGACAGTCTTCTGGAATCGCGTGGCAGTCAGGTCGATTGTGTGATCCGCCTGGTGGTGGACGAAGCGCAGCTGATTGAGCGTGTGACCAAACGTTTCGAGGAGCAGGGCCGCAAAGATGATAACCCTGAGACTTTCGCGGCGCGCCTCGATAAGTATAATCAGGACACCGCACCACTCATTCCGCTTTATGCGGAGCGAGGCATCCTTCGCGAAGTCGATGGGATGGCGACAATCGAAGAGGTCACGAAGGGCGTCGAGAAGGCGCTGAAAGAGACCGCATAAAGCCGCATTTCACCAGTTGACGCGGCGATTTGCAGGTCTATAACGACGCACTTCGTTAAGAGGTCGGGTTCGCGCGCGCGAGGCGTTGGTTTTCGTTTCGCGCCGAGCCCGTTTTTGGCAGTTTAGGAGATGAGGCCCCATGGCCCGTATTGCAGGCGTAAATATTCCAACGAACAAGCGCGTTGAGATCGCGCTTCGCTATATTCACGGGATTGGCCCGTCGAAGGCGCGTGAAATCACTGACAAGATCGGTATTGAGTCCCACCGCCGTGTGGCTGACCTAACCGATGCCGAAGTGATCCAGATTCGTGAAGCAATCGATTCCGACTACATGGTTGAAGGTGACCTTCGCCGTGAAGTTTCGATGAACGTGAAACGTCTCATGGATCTTGGCTGCTATCGCGGCCTGCGTCACCGCAAGCGCCTTCCGGTTCGCGGCCAGCGGACCCACACCAATGCCCGTACCCGCAAGGGTCCCGCGAAACCCATCGCCGGCAAGAAGAAGTAGGACTAGACTGATATGGCTCGTGATACGACCCGCGTTCGCCGCCGCGCCCGCAAGAACATTTCTTCCGGCGTTGTTCATGTGAACTCGAGCTTCAACAATACCATGGTGACCATCACCGACGCCCAGGGCAATGCAATTTCCTGGTCATCGGCTGGCACGATGGGATTTAAAGGCTCGCGCAAGTCCACCCCTTATGCCGCCCAGGTGGCCGCTGAGGACGCAGCGAAAAAAGCTCAGGATCACGGGCTTCAAACTGTAGAAGTCAATGTTCGTGGACCAGGCTCTGGCCGTGAAAGCGCCCTTCGCGCGCTTCAGGCTGCTGGCCTCACCATCACCTCGATCCGCGACACCACCCCGATTCCGCACAATGGATGTCGTCCGCCGAAACGCCGCCGCGTCTAGGCCGTCTTCCATCCATTAACACAATAAGGAGGCCGTAAATGGCCGATACCGCGACCAGCGTGAATGACCGTAACTGGAAAGAGTTGATCCGCCCGAACCGCCCGAAGGTGGAAACGGGCCGCGATCCTCGCCGTCATGCCAAGCTTGTCATTGAGCCGCTCGAGCGCGGCTTTGGTACGACTCTTGGCAATGCTCTTCGCCGCGTTCTCCTGTCTTCGCTGCAAGGCGCTGCGATTACCGGCGTTCAGATTGACGGCGTCGTACACGAATTCTCATCCATTCCGGGTGTTCGTGAAGATGTCACCACAATCGTGCTGAACCTCAAGCAGGTGGCCATCGACATGGTTTCGGACACACCGAAACGCATGATCCTGAAGGCTGACGGCAAGGGCGAAGTCAAGGCCGGCCAGATCGAAACGTCTGGCGACGTGAAAATCCTGAACCCGGACCTCGTGATCTGTACGCTCGATGACGGCGCTTCAGTCCGCATGGAATTCACGGTTGCAACCGGCAAGGGCTATGTGCCCGCCGACCAGAGCCGCCCGGAAGATGCGCCGATCGGCTTCGTGCCGGTTGATGCGATCTATTCGCCAGTTCGCCGCGTCGGCTATACGGTGGAAGACACCCGTGAAGGCACTGTCCTCGATTATGACAAGCTCACGCTTGCTGTCGAAACCGATGGCTCCATCACGCCAGAAGATGCTGTGGCCTATGCCGCTCGCATCCTTCAGGACCAGCTTCAGCTCTTCATCACCTTCGATGAGCCGGAAACCGAATCTTCGTCCTCCAGCGAGGAGACAGATCTTGGCTTCAATCCGGTTCTTCTCAAGAAGGTCGATGAGCTTGAACTGTCTGTCCGCTCGGCAAACTGCCTGAAGAACGACAATATTGTTTATATCGGTGACCTGATCCAGAAGTCCGAAGCGGAAATGCTCCGCACCCCGAACTTCGGTCGCAAGTCGCTGAACGAGATCAAGGAAGTGCTCGCTGGCATGGGGCTGCACCTCGGCATGGAAGTGCCGGACTGGCCACCAGAAGACATCGAAGCACTCGCCAAGAAATACGACGACCACCTTTAACCGTCCGCCCGGGAGGGCGCGCAGGAGACCAGGCAAATGGCCCACGCAATTGCACATCGCAAGCTGAACCGCACCTCATCGCACCGCAAGGCGATGTTTGCGAACATGGCAGCTTCGCTTATCGAGCATGAGCAGATCGTCACGACCCTTCCCAAGGCGAAGGAACTGAAGCCGATCATGGACAAGCTCGTGACGCTGGCAAAGAAGGGCGATCTCGCCTCTCGCCGCCGCGCCATTGCGCAGGTTCGCAACAAGGACGCTGTCCAGAAGCTCTTCGAAGTCTTCGGCGACCGCTACAAGGACCGCAATGGTGGTTACACCCGCGTCCTGAAAGCTGGCTTCCGCCACGGTGACAATGCCCCGGTGGCAGTCATCGAGCTGGTTGACCGCGATGAAGACGCCAAAGGCGCCAAGGACCGCGCCCGTCACGAAGCAGAGCTCGAGGCCATGGACGAAGTCTAGGGCTGCAGGTTGAGATGATTTCGAGAGAACCCTGCCAGGCAACTGGCGGGGTTTTCTTTTTCGGGCCTGCTAAAGTCCGAGCTGGCCCTTCGACAGGATGTTCCGCTGGATTTCGTTTGAGCCGGCATAGATCGAGCCAGCACGGTCGTTGAGGTATTTCGCAGACACGGTGACGAGACTGTCTGGCCCTACCAGGCCCTGATTGGTCTGGTGGCGCGTCACGACCGGGCCGCCGGCTTCGGTATGCTCAGGCTGGAAAGGCTGCACATGCAGGCCGGCGATATCGAGTGCAAGTTCTGTCACGCGCTGGCTAAGCTCGGTCCCGCGGATTTTCATCATCGAGGCCTTGAGTCCGGGTGTGCCGCCGCCGGCAAGATCCGACATCATCATAAGCTCAGCCGCTTCCAGCGTCTCGGCGGCCATCTCGGCCTCGCTGATTTTTGTCGCCATGTCAGTATCGAGCCCACCGAGATCTTTGGCTATGCGCCTGAGCGCTGCCAGACGCTGAAGGAGGCGCGGGCCGTAGGACGAGCCGCCACGCTCGAACTCAAGCAAGTATTTTGCGACGGTCCAGCCATCATCGATCTGGCCGACCACATTCGTTTTCGGCACGCGAACCTCATCGAAGAAGACGGCGTTCTGGATGTGCTCGCCCGACAGCATGATGATCGGATCGACGCGCACGCCCGGCGATGTCATGTCGATGAGCAGGAAGGTGATGCCTGTCTGCCGTTTGCCCGAAGAATCTGTTCTTACCAGGCAAAACATCATGTTCGCTTCGTGCGCGTGGGTCGTCCAGATTTTCGACCCTGAGCAGACAAAATCCTCGCCGTCATCGACCGCGGACATTGTCAGCGCCGCAAGATCCGAGCCTGCATGCGGTTCTGAGTAGCCCTGACACCAGAAGTCTTCACCCTCCAGGATACGCGGGAGGTAATACTCCTTCTGGGCCTTCGAGCCGTGGCCTATCAGCGCTGGGCCGCACATGCCGATTCCCATCGGCGAGAGCGACGGTGCGCCCGCCTTCGCCATTTCCACGTCAAAGATGTAGCGTTGCGCCACGCTCCAGTCACATCCCCCATATTCGACCGGCCAGGACGGCGCGGCCCATCCCTGCTCACGTAGAATGGCCTGCCAGGCGAGTGCGGTTTCCTTGTCGGCATAGACACTCGTCATACGCGAAGCATAGCGCCTGAGGTCGGCTGTCAGCTTGTCAGCCAGAAAATCGCGCACCTCTTGGCGGAAGGTTTCTTCAGCAGCTGAGAATTTGAGATTCATTCGAGGCTCCGCGTTGGGCAAGCTTCGATAGTCTAGGACGGTGCGGCGCGTATCAAGACTTGCCCGCGCGTCAGCGTGTCCAGTGCTTGCGCAGGCCGGGGCGGCCAGCTCAGGCTGCGTGATCGTCAGCCCACAATGCCTGAAGCAGTTCTGCGAGCTCGCGCGCGCATTCAACGATGGACCAGTGACCGGTGTTTCCATTCCGATGCAAGGGGATGCCCGTACGGCTAGAGAAGCGCTCAGCGGTTTCAACCGGAACGTAGGGGTCGTCATCGCCCCAGAAGATGAGGCCGCGCTCTGGCAGCTGATCGAGACCATGCGTCCATTCACACGATATGTTTTTCGCCGAGCGGTAGAGCTTGAGGATCGCCTTGCGCATGTGCGGTGTCCAGTGAGACGCTTCCTTGCGGGCGAGCGTTGCCGGGAGGCCGGCCTCAGCAAGGGCGCCAGCCAGCCGGGCCTGGCTCGTCATTGCCATGAAAGCTTCGCCGAGCAGAGGTGTCTGCCAGATACGCGCCGTGCGGTGCCACTCGTAATCCTTATCTGGAAGGGCATTCGCGACGGCCCAGCTTCGCACGAGCTCTGGCCGCAAGGCTGCAGCTCGCACGACGAGGAGCGCACCCCAGTCATGGCCGACCAGATCGACCGGCGTTCCTGCTTTCTCCATCTCGCCTATAAGCCAGTCGGCATAGGCTTCCTTGGTGCAGGCGAATCCTGCAGGCGGTGGCCCCACGAAGCCGGGAAGAGCTGGGGCCGAATACTCGCCCGCAGCCTCGCCCAGTTCCTTTACAAGCGGGTCCCACATGGCGGGGGTGTCCGGAACCCCATGTACAAATATCCGCATTCTTTTCTCTCCGGGCCGGGCTGACCCCTGTTATGTTGCGCGCCTTGATCAGGGAGTACAAGTCATGTGGCCTGACACTCGCCGCGCGTTTGTCTCCCGCCGCCGCCCACATACTTTCCCTATAGGAACACTTGCTCTTGCAGCCCGTGACTTGGCATTGTGCGAGCATAGATCTGGAGGACATCGATATGAAAACCGAAATCACCGAAATGTTCGGCATAGAGCATCCGCTTATTCAGGGCGGGATGCATTGGGTGGGTTTTGCGGAAATGGCAGCGGCCGTATCCAATGCAGGCGGGCTGGGCATCATCACGGCGCTGACGCAGACATCCCCAGACGACCTTGCCAACGAGATCGCGCGATGCCGGGACATGACGGACAAACCATTCGGCGTGAATCTGACATTCCTGCCCTCCGTCAACCCGCCCGACTATCCGGGTTATATCAAAGCCATCATTGAAGGCGGGGTCAAAGCCGTCGAAACCGCTGGCAACAACCCGGCGCAGGTCCTCCCTGTGCTGAAGGATGCGGGGATCAAGGTGATCCATAAATGCACGGCCGTGAGGCATGCGCTGAAAGCCCAGTCGATCGGC
>NZ_JBARZC010000185.1:0-3277 GCF_049649345.1 Henriciella sp.
CCTCCGGCCAGGACGACCGGCCCGTGTCTCCATCGGTGCGCCGCGTGGCGAGCGAAGGCGGGGTCGACCCGGCCAGCATTCCAGGCACCGGCCGCGATGGCCGCGCGACCAAGGCCGATGCGATCGATTATGTGAACAATGCCGCCAAATCGGCGTCCGGCTCGAGCCAGCCTCAGCAGGCAAAAGCCCCCCGCGAGATCGGCCCGCGCGAAGAGCGCGTGAAGATGACACGGCTTCGCCAGACCATCGCCCGGCGCCTGAAAGAGGCCCAGGACACAGCCGCCATGCTGACGACATTCAATGATGTCGACATGTCGGCGGTGATGGAGCTGCGGTCGAAATACAAGGAAAGCTTCGCCGAGAAGCATGGCGTGAAGCTCGGCTTCATGGGCTTCTTCACCAAGGCGATTGTCTCGGCCCTGCAGGAAATTCCGGCCGTGAACGCCGAGATTGATGGCACCGACATCATCTACAAGAATTTCTACGATATCGGCATGGCGGTCGGCACCGACAAAGGCCTGGTCGTGCCGGTTATCCGCGATTGCGATGAGCTGTCGATTGCCGGGATCGAGCGTGAGCTGGGCAATCTCGCCAGGAAAGCGCGCGACGGTGACCTGACGATTGGCGACATGCAGGGCGGCACGTTCACGGTGACGAATGGCGGCGTCTATGGCTCGCTGATGTCGACGCCGATCCTCAACCCGCCGCAATCGGGCGTGCTCGGCATGCACCGGATCGAGCAGCGCCCCGTTGCGATCAATGGCAAGGTCGAGATCCGCCCGATGATGTATCTGGCCCTCTCCTATGACCACCGCATCGTCGACGGCAAGGAGGCCGTGACCTTCCTCGTGCGCGTGAAAGAAGCGCTGGAAGATCCGGAACGCCTGTTGCTCGACGTTTAGGGGCGAAGCGAAGGCATGTCTCAGCTGGCGATCTTCTGGCCTGTCATCGCGCTTGCCGCGCTGACGCTTGTCGTGCTGCTGCAGATCGTGATCCGGCGCTTCATGTTGGCCCGCAAGGGTGAGGTGACCCAGGACGATTTCAGGCTCGGCGAGTCATCGCGCGTGCCGGAATTTGCGGCGGTGGCGAACCGCAATTATGTGAACCTGCTGGAAATGCCGGTCCTGTTCTATGTGGTGTGCGTTTCGCTTTTCGTGGCCGGAATGGTCACGCCGCTGCTCTACGGACTGGCCTGGGCCTATGTCGCCCTGCGGGCCGTGCACACCGCCATCCACATTACAGTCAACCATGTCGTCGCCCGGCTCGCGGCCTTTGCGCTGTCGAATCTCGTGCTTGTGGTGATGTGGGTGCTGTTCGGCCTTCAGCTGGCTGGCTGAGCCGGGGCCACTCCGACCTTTGCCAGAGAGCGGGCGAGCCGGATGATCGGCAGGACCGCACACCGGCCCCGCGCTAGCGTCTATCCCCGCCTGACGCCGAGCTCCCAGGCGGCCTCGTCATTCTCGCCTTTCCAGGCGGCATAGGCGACGGAGCCTTCCAGTTCGGCGGTCTTGAGGAGGGTGACAGGCCAGTCACCGGTCTCGATGTCGCCGACATGGATCGGGTGAACGCCCCAGAGCAATTGCGCCTTTCGCAGCCGTGCCTCGTCGGACGAGCCATAAAGGACCATGTAGCGGCCGCGATGTTTGGAGAATTGCGCAAGCCGGCGGGCAGAGCCGGTGCGCAGCGCCAGGGCGGTCGCTTTTTCCGCGAAGGCGAGCGACTGGGCGGCGCGCGCGACGACGTCTATGGTCAGCTCAACGGAGCGGTCGCCCATGAACTGGCGTAGCGAGTCGCGATAATCCTCAGCCGCTTCGGTCGCCTGTATGATCCGGCTCATGATTGCCACGGCCGTCGCAGGATGGCGCCCGACGGCGGTCTCGGCAGACAGCATGACGGCATCGACGCCCTGATAGATGGCGGTGGCGACATCGCCGGTCTCGGCCCGTGTCGGGGCGGCATTGTCGATCATGGATTCCAGCATTTGCGTCGCCACAATGACCGGCCGGCCAATGGCGCGGGCCTCGCGCACAATGCGGCGCTGGATGATCGGGACCTGTTCGGCCGGATATTCAACACCGAGATCGCCGCGCGCGACCATGACGCCGTCTGCGGCTTCAACGATGTTTTCAAGATCGTCGATGGCAGCCGGCTTTTCGAGTTTGGCGATGAGAGGCGCGCGGCCATTGATGATCTGTTTGACGGTTTCGACATCCTCGACCGACTGGACAAAGCTCAGCGCGATCAGGTCTGCGCCGATCTCCAGGGCAAAATCGAGATCCTCGCGGTCTTTCTCGGTGAGGGCCTTCAGCGGGAGCGCCTTGCCCTGAACGGTGAAGCCTTTCCGGTCTGACAATTCCGCCGGAAAATCGGATTTGACGCGGGGCGTCTTGCCGGCGGCCGTTACCGTTAGCGCTACCATTCCGTCGTTGCAAAGAACGCGGTCGCCTTCTGAAAGCGCCTCCAGGATTTCAGGGTGCGGCACAGGAATGGTGTTTTCCTTGTCGGTCTCCTCGGCGGCGACAAGGTCATATTCTGTGTTGAAGCCGAGCTTCAGCTTTCCGCCCGGAAACGCGCCGACGCGGACTTTCGGGCCCTGCAGGTCTGCGAGGATGGCAAGCGGTCGGCCGATGCGGTCTTCTGCCATGCGCACCGCATCGAAGGACTTCTTGTGATCTTCATGACTGCCATGACTGAAATTCAGCCGGAAGATATCGGCGCCGGCTTCGGCCAGCAGCTGGATCGTATGGGCGCCGCGGCTGCCCGGGCCTAGCGTGGCGACAATCTTGGCATTGCGCCCGCGAAGTCTTGGAAGTCGGGGCATCGCAGCCTCCCTCTAGGTAAACTCAGTCCCGATCCCTGCTTAGCCTTATTCCGCCTGAAGGTGAAAGGGGTGATCGTGCCCGGCATGACCGCCATGCTGGAAAGCGGACAAGTTTCGCCAGTACCCGATTGAACCTTTTTACCCTTCCGCGCGACTGTCTTGATGTAACGGGATGAAAGGACAGAGATGTCCGATGACACTGGCAGGATTTATGACGAGCTCCTCGTCACGCTGGCGCGGACCGGCGACCGGGCTGCCGGGGAGCGGCTCGCCGCGCGCTGGCAACCAAGGCTGATGCGCACGGCAGGCCGGCTCTTGAGGGATGAAGACCAGGCGCGCGAGGCCGTGCAGGAAGCCTGGTCGGGCATTTGCCGCGGCTGGATGGGTCTCAATGACCCCCGGAAGTTCCCGGCCTGGGCGTTCGGCATCCTGCATCGAAAGTGCGCTGACCGGATC
>NZ_JBARZC010000186.1:0-1859 GCF_049649345.1 Henriciella sp.
CCTGATGGTCTCGACAGGCGAGGCGATCAGGCGCGCAGCGTCGCAGGCTGCGATGCCGAGCGTCTTCGAGCCGGGGTCGATCCCGATAAGAACGCCGAGGGGCGGAAGCTCGAAAAGGTCAGTTACCGGCATGGCAGGCGTATGGGCTCATCACTTGAATTTGGCCTGCCTAGCGCGTAACGGAGCTTCATGTCGATTGGAGAAAGCCGATGAGCGTTACCAAGGATGATGTTCGCAAGGTCGCGCGTCTGTCGCGGATCGCTGTCAGCGAAGACCGTTTGGAGCCGCTGGCAAATGAGCTTACCGCCATCATGGGCTGGATCGAACAGCTCAATGAAGTCGATATCGAGGGCGTCGAGCCGATGACGTCGGTCGTCGATGCGAAACTGCCCCTGCGCGCCGATGTCGTCACCGATGGCAACATCCAGGATCAGGTCCTCGCCAATGCGCCGAGAAGCGAAGACGGCTTTTTCGTCGTGCCGAAATCTGTTGAATAAAAACCCCGCAGGGAACGCGTCCCTGCGGGGCCATGATGTGTATCGAGCGCCTGTCTGATGCTGGCGCTTTGATGTGTCAGGTCTATTCTTCGCCGTCCATGTCATCCTCCTGGTCGAGGGCGTCTTCATCCCATTCATAAATGGCTGAAATAGGGCATCTGACGGGCGCGAGATCTGTTTCATCCGGACCGAAGGCGCTGTCATAGGCGTAGATGCTGTCGCCCCTGCCAATACAGCTGGAGCCGCCGAACGTGTCGAGACTGAGCGACATGGCATTCTTCAGATTGTAGCAGTTGCCCATCGTTTCGATGAGGTATTCATCGTTGACGCCTTTTTCCACGATGACAGTCCGGCGATCGGCTTCGCGAAAATTGTCGATGCTTGAGGAAAAGCAGATGCGATCAACCTGTTCGCCAAGACGCGCATCGGTGCGCCAGGCGTCAGGGTCTGCATCTTCTGCGGTGGTCGAGCAGGCACCTGCAGCAAGGAGCAGGGCGGTTGCGGCGATTGGAAGGATGCTTGATCTGTTCATGAGTGTCTCCCTTTGGGGCGGTCTGAAAATGTATATATTCTGCCTGTTAGTAAAGAAATGCGCGGCGCGCTTATCCGTTTCAAATCAGCGCGATCACGCATCAGGGCTTGAACTTTGCCTGCGGGCCAGCCTACCAAGGCCGAAATTCTTTCCGGACAGTTTGAAACCAGCATGACCGACCTTACCAAACTCACCCTTGCCGATGCGCTAGACGGGCTTTCGCGCAAGTCCTTTTCGTCTGTCGAGCTGACGCAGGCTTTCGTCGACGCCATCGAGGCCTCGAACGACACGATCAATGCCTATGTCGTGAAAACGCCCGAAAAGGCGCTCGACATGGCGGCCCAGTCAGACAAGCGCATTGCATCGGGTGAGGCAGGCGCGCTCGAAGGGGCGCCGCTCGGCGTCAAGGATCTCTATTGCACCAAGGGCGTGCGCACGACGGCCTGTTCGAACATCCTCGGTGAGTTCACACCAACCTACGAGTCGACCGTCACCCAGCAGCTCTGGGACCGCGGCGCGGTAATGCTCGGCAAGCTCAATATGGACGAGTTCGCCATGGGCTCGTCGAACGAGACATCGCGCTTCGGCCCGCCGGCCAATCCGTGGAAGCGCAAGGGCGGCAACCAGACGCTGACGCCGGGCGGCTCGTCGGGCGGCTCTGCGTCTGCCGTGGCGGCCGACCTCTGTCTCGGTGCGACCGCGTCTGACACAGGCGGCTCGATCCGCCAGCCGGCGAGCTTTACAGGCACGGTCGGCATCAAGCCGACGTATGGCCGCGCCAGCCGCTATGGCATGGTCGCTTTTGCCTCCTCGCTTGATCAGGCCGGGCC
>NZ_JBARZC010000187.1:0-2945 GCF_049649345.1 Henriciella sp.
CGACCGCGCGCCGCTGGCGGGGAGCGGTTCATCGGCGGTCGGCGCTTGCAGATCAGACGTCCTGAACGCGCCAAAGCGGCCCATCGGTGGCGGTTTGCCGGACAGCTCGCCGATGATCCGCTCTGCGAGTTTCTTTCCGACGCCCTTGGCACGTGTGATGGTTGCCGCGTCGCCGAGGGCGAGCGCATCCATGATGTCTGTTGGCGAAAGCGAGTCCATGATCGCCATGGCTGACTTGCCCGCCACGCCAGGCACATCCTGAAGCCGGACAAACCAGGCGCGCGCTTCATCGGATTCAAAAGCGAAAAGCGTAATCGAATTTTCCGTGACACGCGTCTCGATGTGGACAGTCGCTTCCTGGCCGGGGTTCAGCTTCGAAAGCAGGCGCGTGCCAGCAAGGGCGACATAACCGACGCCGTTCACGTCAATCATGACGCTATCTGTCCCGACGGTCGCGACTTCCCCTCTCAGGCGGCCAATGATCATGCCGCCCCCTTCTTAAGCGCGACGGCATGATGCGCGGTGCAAATCGCGCAGGCGAGGGCGTCGGCCGCGTCAGATGACATCTTTCCAGCCTTGGGCAGGAGCCGGGAGACCATGAAGGACACCTGAGTCTTGTCCGCCGCGCCTGTCCCGACCACGGCAAGCTTGATCGTGCGCGGTGAGAATTCGAGGACGTTCAGGCCGGCACCGTGGAGCGCCGCCATGGCAGCGCCGCGCGCCTGGCCAAGTTTGAGCGCCGAGCGCGGATTGGCATTGACGAGGGTTTCCTCGATCCCGGCAAAGTCTGGCCAGTAGGCGCGCGAGAGGTCTGCAATTTCGCGGTGAATGCCTCCCAGCCGGGCGGCGAGCGGGAGCTCGTGATTGATCCTGATGACGCCATGGGCAATGTGCGTCAGCCTTGAGCCGGCCTGTTCGATCACGCCCCAGCCGGTATGGCGAAGGCCCGGATCGATACCAAGGATGCGGATTACGTCAGTCATCACCCGACTCAAGAACAGCTTCGGTTAAGATTTTACCAATTTTCCTGATTTGTTCCCAGCCGCAAGCCCAGTTCAGACCGAAATATAGTCAACCTCGCCATCAGGCGTGAAAACGCCGGCGGTCAGCACCCCGCCATAGACGGCGCCTGTATCCAGATTGAAGCGGCGCGGGGGCGTGCCCGCGGTCTGAGGCTGGAAATTGTGTGTGGGCGTATGGCCGTGGATGACTTTCCAGCCTTTGAGCGCGCCAACATCCCAGCGAGCGGGATTGAAGAAGCGCTGCGAGCGGGTCCAGAGATGAATGCGCCGGTCGCAATGGGGAAAGGTTGCCGGGTCGACGCCTGCGTGCACGAAGGCGAGGCGGCGGTCTTCTTCGAGATGCAGGGTCGGCAGATTTTTTACCCAGCTGAGATGGGGGTCCGGGAGATCTTCGTGGCCACGCCTGCCGTAGCTTTCCAGCGTCGCATCGCCGCCATTCATCAGCCAGTGCAGGCGCGCATCCGTGCCGTCTTCCTCATAGGCGTCGAGCATCATCTGTTCGTGATTGCCGAGCAGGTTTATGGTTTCGATATCGTCGCGTTCTTCAAGCCGCATCAGAGTGTCGATGACGGCGAAACTGTCAGGCCCGCGATCAATATAGTCGCCGACATGGATCAGCTTGAGAGGCGTGCCCTCATGGTCCTGGGCGTGGCGCGCAAAGATCGCTGCGTGCAGGTCGGCTAACTTGTCGGCCTCGCCGTGCACGTCTCCAATCGCATAGATAACTGTTTCAGACGCCATGTCTTCTCCTGATGCTCGACACTCTTCTTTTTCGGCAAAGCGGCAAGAGTATCCCGAGATCGAACGCTCCGCGCAGCAAAAAGGTGCAGTGTGGCCCACCTTGACGGGACAGGCGCGCCCTCATTGAGAGGTTAGTCCGATCCGGCGTTCGCCCCCAATCAAAAAGGCCTTTAAATTCCGAGGGCTTTGGCACTCATTTTGCTTGACGGGCCTATGCATGATGCGCTGGTTGGTCGTGACGCCCAGTATAGGAGCAAATCGCGGCAGGCCTGAATATGCTGAAATGCCTTGGCCGGGGGATAAATGACGCTACTGGAATTCAGCTTTTCAGCGCCTGAAGCGCCCGCCCCCGGACTGGAAGTTCACCATCCATTGGCACGCCGTCCGGCCGGCTTGATGCGCGAAGCGAAGGTCGCCGTGCAGCGCCTCAAATATCAGCTGAGACCTGATATGAGCCCGCTAAAGGTGTTTTCGCCGCATCGCGCAATGTTTGTCCGCCTTCCGAAAAACGCCTCCACATCACTGATGGATTTTCTTTACCCGGATGTACCGGCAAGTTTTCTGCCGCACTTTGGCGCCGACTATTACCGGCGGGTCTTCCCAAACCACTTTACGCAATATCTGGTCTTTGCCTCGCTTCGAAATCCTCTGGAGCGGTTCGCCTCGGCCTTCAGCTATTACAAGAACTTCTCGACCGTCCCAGAAGAGCGCAAGATGATGGATGAGGATCTTTCCTTCATCAAGACGATGGAGGACTTCCTCTACTGGCTGAATGATCATGAGCGGCTGGAAAATGCCGAGGTGATGAATTGGCTGCACTTCCGTCGCCAGCGAGATTATATCTGCGACACGAGCGGCAATATGATCGTCGACATGATGTTCCCGATCGAAGACATGCAGCCTGGTCTCAAAGTGCTCGGCCGCTTCACAGGTGTCGAGCGGCGTATCACGCGGCGGCATGCCTCGGCGAAAACCAAAGTTGGCCGCCTCCCGCTTGACCGGGTCCGAGACCATTATGGCGAGGATACCGCACTCTGGAACCTGGTCCACACCAGCAAGATTGGCTTCACGAGCCGGCAAGCACTGCGCGCGTGGGAATGGATCTGAGAATATTGGAGCGGGCGATGAGATTCGAACTCACGACCCCAACCTTGGCAAGGTTGTGCTCTACCCCTGAGCTAC
>NZ_JBARZC010000188.1:0-6032 GCF_049649345.1 Henriciella sp.
CAAAAGTCGAGGAGATCCGCTCGACATCGAATTTCGGCCTGTCGGTCATCAACATCTATTTCGAGGATGGCACGGACGTCTATTTTGCCCGCCAGGTCGTCGGCGAACGCCTTGGCGAGGCCGGCGAGGCCATCCCCGACGGCTTCGGCACGCCGAAGATGGGGCCGATTTCGACCGGCCTCGGCATCATCATGTATTACCGCCTCGTCGACGAGACGGGCGAGCGCTCGCTCGTCGAGCTGCGCGAGATCGCCGACTGGATGATCAAGTATCCGCTCCAGTCGGTCGAAGGCGTGACCGAGATTCTTTCGCTCGGCGGGTTCGATAAACAATACCAGGTCCGCCTCGATCCGGACCAGCTGACCGCCTACGATCTCAGCGTCAGCGACGTGATTGCCGCCCTCGACTCCGCCAACAGGACAGCCGGCGCGCAATTCATCGAGATCGGCGCTGAGCAGTACACCGTGCGCGGTGTCGGGCTCGCCCGGACCCTGGCTGACCTGCGCGAGACGCCGGTCAGGACCGTGGACGGGCGATCGGTCCGTGTCGGCGATCTCGGCGAAGTCGCCATCGGCGGCGGCGTCAGGCAAGGACTGGCAACCGCCAATGGCGAAGGCGAGACCGTGGCCGGCCTCGTCCTGAAGCTCTATGGCACCAACACATCCGAAGTCATCGAGAACGCCCAGGCGCGCTTTGACGAGATCAACCGCTCGCTTCCCGACGGCGTGAAGGCTGTCCCGTATTACGACCAGGGCACGCTGGTGAAGAAGGCGGCCGCGACCGTCACGACTGCGCTCTGGCAGGGCGCGCTTCTGGTCGCTGTCATCGTCTTCCTGTTTCTCGGCGGCTGGCGGCCGAGCCTTGTCGTCGTCATGGCCATACCCTTCTCTGTCGGCTTTGCTTTCATTGCGATGTCGGTGCTTGGCATCGGTGCCAATCTGATGACGCTTGGCGGGGTCGCCATCGCCATCGGGATGATGGTCGACGGTGCCATTGTGATTGCCGAGAATGTTGACCGCGGCTTCCGCGAACGGCGCGAGGGCGAGGACAGCCGCACAACGGTCGCCCGGTCGAGCGCCGAGGTGATCGCGCCGCTGATTGCCGCCGTTGCTGTGGTGATTATCGTCTTCCTGCCGCTGTTCTCCCTGCAAGGCACAGAAGGCAAGACGTTCCGTCCGCTTGCTGCGTCCGCCGCGCTCGCCATGACGGGCTCCCTGATCTATGCGGCCCTGATTGCGCCAGCCATGGCGCTCGGGCTAATGCGCCCGCCGAAAAGCGGCAGGGGGGAGGGCGAAAGCCGCCTCACCGCGTCGATCAAGCCGGTTGCAGCCTTCTTCATCCGGCGCCGTCTCGCCGCCCTCGGGCTTGCAGGCGTCCTGCTTGTTGTCGGCGGCCTGTCGGCGACGC
Source organism: Henriciella sp. (assembly GCF_049649345.1). Lineage (GTDB taxonomy): Bacteria > Pseudomonadota > Alphaproteobacteria > Caulobacterales > Hyphomonadaceae > Henriciella. The sequence continues at coordinate 1,408 of NZ_JBARZC010000188.1, forward strand.
GTCTTGGGTCGGAATTTACGCCGGCGCTCGAGGAAGGCGACGTGCTGCTGCGCGTGACCATGGCGCCGTCCCTATCCCTCACCGAAGCCAGCCAAACATCGACCCGGATCGAAAAAAGGCTGCTGGAGACATTCCCTGAAATCGAGTCAATCGTCAGCCGGATCGGCCGCGGCGAGGTCGGCGCTCATGCCGATCCGGTCAACAGTATCGAGGCGTTCGTGGCGCTTAAGCCAAGACGCGAATGGCGCGATGGGATGAGCCCGAACGAGCTTCGCGCCGCGATATCGGACAATCTGGGTGGTTTTCCCGGCGTACGCGTGAATGTCGGACAGCCCATCGCCATGTCGGTCGATGAACTCCTGACCGGCACAAAGGCGCAACTCGCGGTCAAGATATTCGGGCAGGATTCGCGAGTCCTGCTCGAAGGCTCCCAACAATTGCAGGCCATCCTCCAGGACGTGCCCGGCGCCAGCGATGTCCAGGCCGACCAGATTACAGGTGCGCCGCAGCTTGTCATCTCGCTCGACCGCCCCGCGCTCGGCCGTTACGGGTTGAGCGTCGAGGAAGCGCTTGAAGCCCTGCGTTCAGGCGTTGGGGGGGCCGAGGCCGGGGCCGTGTTCGAAGGCGTACGCCAGTTCCCCGTCATCGTGCGCTATTCCGAGGCGGACCGCGACACGCCGCAGGCCATCGGGCGGATCATTCTTAGATCGTCCAGCGGCGCGCGCGTCCCGCTCGAAAGCGTCGCCGATATCCGCAGCATCATCGGCCCCCGGCAGATCACCCGCGAGAATGGCGAGCGGTTCATTACCGTCCAGCTCAATGTGCGCGGACGTGACATCGGCAGCTATGTCGCCGATGCGCAGGCGGCGGTCTCCGATCAGCTCGACCTGCCGGCCGGTTACCGTGTCGAATGGGGCGGCCAGTTCGAGCTCCAGCAGGAGGCCAATCAGCGCTTCGCCGTGGTCATCCCGATCACGCTTGGTATCGTCTTCCTGATCATGCTCCTGACCTTCGGTCGCATCCTGTCTGCCATCCTCATCCTGCTCAACATACCGCTGGCGCTGACCGGCGGGGCGATGGCGCTGTGGATCGCGGGCCTGCCGATCTCGGTGCCTGCAACGGTGGGCTTTATTGCCCTGTTCGGCATCGCGCTCGGCAATGGCATGGTGCTGGTCAGCTTCATGGATGATTTCGCGAGGCGAGGCCGTGACCGCGACGAACTCGCCATTGAGGCGGCCGGCCTGCGGGCGCGCCCGGTTCTCATGACGGCGCTCACCACAGCGCTCGGGCTTGCGCCGCTGCTCTTCGCGACAGGCGTCGGGGCCGAGGTCCAGCGCCCGCTGGCCACTGTGGTCATGGGGGGGCTGGTCTCGTCGACTGTGCTTACATTGCTGGTCCTGCCCGCTCTTCACCGCTGGTTCGCCCCGAAACCCGCAGCGCACGCCTCTCTGATCAAGACAGAACACGTTCATTCAGCTTAGCGCCCGGCATTGTCGCTCGTCAGGCGGTCGGATTGATAGCATTCATCTGGCGCGTTTTGCGAAATAGGTACTCTTCCCGTTTTGCGGGGCCTTGCCGCGCTGCTAGTGTGGCAAGCTGCACGTTGGGAGAGGTTGAGTGAGGGCGCCGCGATTTACCTATAACAGGCTGAACCGGCGGCTCGACAGCCTGGTTCGCACTCATCTCTGGCTGCAGGTCGTCATTGCCCTTGCCTTGGGTGTTGCGGCCGGCGCGCTGCTGGGCCCGGATCTGGCGCTGGTGACCCGACGCTCGGCTGAGCTCATCGGCGACTGGCTGGCCTTGCCCGGAAAGCTCTTTCTGGCCCTGGTGCGCATGGTCATCATCCCGCTCGCGGCAAGCTCGATCATTCTTGGCATTGCCGGCGCTGGCGGCGGTGATGCGCTGAAGGCGGTCGGCAAGAAACTGGCAGGCTTCGTCCTCTTTACCACCATTCTCGCGACAATGATCGGGGCAACGCTTGCTACTGTGATCCGGCCCGGGCGGACGGCGATTGAAACTCTGCCGCTGCCGCCGAGCCTCAAGCCTGGAGACCTCGGGGCTGACATGCCCAGTCCTTCGGCGGTCGAGCAAATGACACAGGAACTGCCGGACCTGATCACCAATCTCATCCCTCAGAACATCACCGCCTCCCTGCTTGAGCAGGACATGCTGGCGATTGTCGTCTTTTCGCTCTTTGTCGGGATCGCCATGGTCAGTGCGGACAAGAAAGAGCTTACCCGCCCGCTTGTCGCGTTGACGGAAGCGACGCTCGAAGTCAGCATGACGGTCATCAAGACGGCGATGCGGTTTGCGCCTCTGGCGGTTTTTGGCCTGATGGCAGAAACAGTCTCGGCGAACGGCGTGATGACGCTCGCCAATCTGGCTGTCTACGGCGCGACCGTTCTGGCCGGCCTGTTCTGCCTTCTGACGCTCTATCTGCTGATCGTGATGGCAGTTGGGCGCATGAATCCGGTCCGCTTCCTTCAGAAGGTGGCCCCGGTGCAGCTCCTGGCTTTTTCGACGTCCAGTTCTGCGGCTGTGATGCCGCTGACGATCAAGACTGCCGTCGACAAGCTCGGCACGCCGGCGACGCTTGCCGGCGCGGTCATTCCTCTCGCTTCAACCGTGAACATGGCTGGCACGGCGCTGTACCAGTCCGTTGCAATCATGTTTCTCGCCGACATGGCCGGCACACCGCTTTCGCTGGGTGACCTCGCTTTGGTCATGGTGACCCTGACCGGCGCGTCAATCGGCGCCCCAGCCGCCCCAGGCGCAAGTATCGCGATCCTGTCAGCAACAGCGGCGAGCTTCGGCATTCCTCTCACCGGTCTCCCGCTTGTGATGGGTGTGGACCGTATCCTAGACATGGCGCGCACATCCGTGAACGTCACCGGTGATCTGGTCTTGTGCCGCATGCTGGAACACAGCGATGACCCTCGCTAGAGGACGGACGACAGACCGTTGAAGAACCTGCGGGGCAATAGGCTTTGCAGATGTTCGCTCTTGCGACCGAAGCGAACTGTCTAGCAGCGGCATTGATCGGTGTTGACTATGAGGAGACCATTTTTGCGACGACCGGGTGCGGCTCGAGTGTCTGCATATTGTGTTTCACGTCTTCGAAGGCTTCTATCGCGGCTGTGATCGTGAGGTCCATGTCGTGCTCGCTCATGGCCTGGCAGAAGAACATGTTGTGCCATGGGTGCACATAGATGCCGCGTCTCAGCATGGCCTCTGACCAGGCAAAGCCGATGCGGAAGTCCGGATCATCGTCGAACAGGAATAAAGGCATCTGGACAGGGCCGGTCTGGTTGAACGGCAGGCCCGCTTTGCTGGCAGCCTCATCGAGGCCCTCGCGCAGATAGTCGCCGAGCCTGACAATGTGTTCGAGATAGTCTGTTTCGCGCAGGATTTTCAGCGTCTCCAGCGCCGCCGCCATGGGCACGGCGGAGAACCAGAACGAGCCTGTCGCATAGATCGAGGCTGCGCCCTTGCGCGCACGGTCGGCGCCGAGCAGCGCCGAGATCGGCAGGCCATTGGCGAAACTCTTGCCCCATGTGCTGAGGTCCGGGCGGACGCCGATCGCCTCCCAGCTGCAATCGCGCGCCAACCTGAAGCCGGCGCGGATATCATCCACGATCAGCATCGCCCCTGTCTCATCGCAGAGCGCTCTGGCCCGCTGTGCATAAGCCGGGTCGGGCAGGGCCTGCGCGGTGAACGCGTCGTGTTTGAAGGGTGCGGCGAAAACGGCGGCCAGATCGTCTCCTGCAGCGGCAACGGCCGATTCGAGGCTTTCAATATTGTTGTACTCATAGGTTTCGACGAAAGCGCGATCATCCGCGATGACGCCGGCGGGCCGCGGCGTGCACCACGGCGCCGAGCCATGATAAGCGCCCGCAGCCACCAGGATGACGCGCCTGTCGGTCTGCGCCCGCGCGATCGTTTTTGCCATCGTCGTCGCATCCGTGCCGTTCTTGCAGAACATCGCCCAGTCCGCATGGCTGACCATGTCGACCATGACTTCGGCGAGTTCGACCATCAGGGAGGAGGGGCCTGTCATCGCGTCGCCCCTGGCCAATTGCTCAATGGCGGCCTTGTTCACGCGCTCATCCGCATAGCCCAGCAGATTGGGCCCATAGGCGCACATGAAGTCGAGATATTTGTTGCCGTCCGCATCCCAGAGATAGGCGCCTTTCGCCTTGCTGAAGAATTGCGGATAGGCGCCGGGCAGCAGCGCCGTCGACTGATGGCCGTAGACACCATTCGGCAGAACTTTCTTCGCGCGATCTCTCAGGTCCCGGTCTGTTTCTCGGTGCATTACTCTTCCCCGGATGTGTTTGCGCAGCCGCGAGCCCGCGCTGTCAGCTCAGACGGTCGCTCTATTGGCCGAAGGTTGCAAGGCATCATCGATCTTTGCGCAAGGGGATCAGGCGATCTGGATGATCCGCGATAGACGCAAGGCAGCCATTTTTTGGCTCCGCTTGCGAGTATTTAGGAGGCGCCGGTATCTGATAATTTGTTGAGAATGAGATTGACTCGCAATTGGGTGTGATTTAGCCCGGCCTCGTGTTGAGAATAATTCTCATTATCGAATTAGTTCTAAGAGGGGCTCATGAAGACTATTCAAC
>NZ_JBARZC010000189.1:0-3374 GCF_049649345.1 Henriciella sp.
CGGTCGATCATGACACAGGTGGCATTCCCACCGGCGGCTCAGGCGAGATTATCACCGAGGCGTTCCGCCCGGGAACAGAGCCGGGCGCCGTGTTCGATGATCGCGGCGGGTTCTCGATCTCCGGCAATCGCGGTGCCTCTGAGGGCACAGCCGATACGGCCGATCCGTTCGGCGAAGATCTGCAATACGATCCTGCGGATGCGCCGGATGATGTCGCCGATGAAAGCCTGAGCGACATTTATTGACGGACGCTGCAGATTTGTGCATCGCCTAACGCGCAGAATTAAGAGAGTTAAAACCCGACCATGTCGACGGAAATCAATACACTCGTAGATGAAATCAAGCAGTCCGCAGAGCTGCTGAGGAGGCGTCTTTGACTGGGACGTCGCCGAAAAGAGACTGGATGAGCTGAACGCGCTCTCCGAGCAGCCTGATTTCTGGAATGACCCCGAGGATGCCCGCAAGCTGATGGCTGAGCGCCAGCGGCTTGAGGATGGCATCAAGCTTGTCCTTTCGCTCGAACGCGAAGCTGAGGACGGCGCTGAGCTGCTTGAGCTTGCCGATGGCGACGCCGCGATGATCGACGAGGTCGCTGCAACGCTCAAGACAACGCGGGAGAAAGCGGCAAAGGCTGAGCTTCAGGCGCTCCTGTCGGGCGAAGCGGACGCCAATGACTGCTACATGCAGATCAATGCCGGGGCTGGAGGGACTGAAAGCCAGGACTGGGCGGCCATGTTGCGCCGGATGTATGTGCGCTGGGCCGAGAAATCGGGCTACAAGGTTGAAGAAGTGGACGCGCATGACGGCGAGGAAGCCGGCATCAAGTCCGCGACGCTGCTGATTGAAGGTCACAACGCCTATGGCTGGCTGAAGTCCGAGACCGGCGTGCATCGACTTGTCCGGATATCTCCCTATGACTCCTCGGCGCGGCGCCACACCTCATTCGCGTCGGTCACTGTCTCGCCCGTGATTGATGATACGATCGAGATCGATATCGACCCATCCGAAGTGCGCACCGATACCTATCGCTCGTCGGGTGCAGGGGGGCAGCACGTCAACAAGACCGATTCGGCGGTCCGCCTGACCCATGACCCGACGGGCATTGTCGTCGCCTGCCAGGCCGGACGCTCGCAGCACCAGAACCGGGCCAAGGCCTGGGAGATGCTGCGCTCAAAGCTCTACGAATTGGAGTTGCAGAAGCGCCGGGAAGCTGTGCAGGACAGCCATGAGTCCAAATCGGATATTGGCTGGGGGCACCAGATCCGCTCCTACGTCCTGCAGCCCTATCAGCTCGTGAAGGATTTGCGCACCAATCATGAAACATCTGACACGTCAGGTGTTCTGGACGGCGATCTCGATGCCTTCCTGAGCGCTGCCCTGGCGCATTCTGTCGGGGTCGATCAGGACGAAGACGCGTAAAGAAAAAGCCGCTTTCAAAGATGAAAGCGGCTTTCCTGAATTCTAATTGTATTCGCGAGCGCCTAGGAGGCGGCTGAGGAACTGGTTCCGCCGAACGGACGCACCGTCGAGGATGTGCTGGTGCTCGCCGAAGAGGGCGCCTGGCTGTCAGAGCTCGAGGACTTGCCTATATTGGCGGCCTTTGGGGCTGAGGTTTTCAGCGGATCCTCATCGTGTTTGACTTGGCCTTCGAACATCGCATTCGGCTGGATGCTGAGCGATGAGTGAATGATGTCGCCATGCACGCGCGCGCCTGTCTCAAGCTCGACCTTGCGGGCCCGAATGGATCCGCGAACCTCGCCTTTGACCTTGACGGCCTCGGCGCGAACCTCGCCAACGACGCGTCCGCTGGAGCCGATCGTGATGTCAGCCGCCGTCACGTCGCCATCGACGACGCCGTCGATCTGCAGGGCGCCTTCGGATGAGATCGATCCGTTGATTTCCATGTCACCGCAAATGATCGATGCAGCCGATCGTGCGGTCGGTTTCGATGCCGCGCCCTTGATGGCGTCCTGCGCCGGATGGACGCTCGGTGCTGCGGTTTCGTTATCTTTGGACTTAGTGAACATGTTTACCCGCCTTCAGGAATTCTACTGGATCGTAAGGTTTGTTATTGAACCACACTTCATAGTGAAGGTGCGGGCCAGTGCTGCGGCCTGTTGAGCCCATGGCGCCTACGACATCGCCAATTGCAATTGTATCACCCCTGGAAACGTTGATGCGTTTGAGGTGAGCGTACCGGGATTTGAAGCCATGACCGTGGTCAACTTCGACCATTCGGCCATAGCCGGATTTCGTACCTGCGAAGCTGACAGTGCCTGGGCCGGTCGCTGTGATTGGCGCATTCCAATAGGCGCCGATATCGATGCCATTGTGCCAGCCGGGGCGCTTGTTGAACGGGTCAACGCGAAGACCGTAATTGGAGGTCAGCCTCCAGGTGACGCCGACCGGGTCGGCGAGCGGAAGATTCGAAACGACATCTTCGTAATAGCGGGCTTCTTCCATGCGCGCTGCGACTTGAGCGACGCGCTCTGCAAAGGCAGCTTCTTCCGGCGATTCGAACTCACCGCTTGCAAGGCTGGCGAATTCCACAATCGGGCCGCCCATTTCCTGGTTATTGTTGCCGATTCTATTAGTGCCGACAGCGGTCAGGCGAAGAACGCCCCGGGCCTGCTCGGCCCGGTCGACAGCAATCTCTTCAACTTCATCGAGGAAAGCCTGCTGTTCGCGCTGGATGTCACCGATCTGGCCACGGAGACCGACGTTCGTTGCATTGGTCTCCTGATAGCTGGAGGAGGGGCGCGACTGACGGCGGTCCGCTTCGTCAATTGAGGCATTGACCAATAATGGTGCATCATTGCCTCTTAAAGCGGCAGCTTCGAGCTCTCCGCCATTCTGGAGTGTATTCAGAAGAACTTCGAGGGTCTGGTGCCGGCGTTCGAAGTCAACAGTCGCCTCCTGGAAGGCTTCGGTGCGTTCGACCAGCTGGGACCGCGACAGCGCATCACGGGCGCGCAGCTCCTGTACCCAGCGTTCGTACTTGTCGATTTCATACTGTCCGCTTGCCACCACGCCCTGCTTGGGCATGAAAACAAGGTTTGCTGTGGCATAGAGAGACCAGCCGACAGCTGCAGCGACTGCTGCAGCAAGGATAGCTTGTTGGGAAGGGGAGATCGTAAAGTAGCGGACGGTTCCTCCGCTACGATGATAAATTTGGCGCTCCGGAAATAGGCGACTGAAAAGTTCTCGAACCTTCATCGTCTTTTTTTTCATGGTACGCGCCTACCCTTCAAAAACTCTATTCCGCCGTAAACGCTACGGCTGCTCCCCAGCAGAAATAAGTAGTAACTCAATTTGACCACTCGCGGAAAGGGTTCGAGTTCATATTTACCAAGACTTTTTGCACAGGTTGGTAA
>NZ_JBARZC010000190.1:0-2683 GCF_049649345.1 Henriciella sp.
GAGCTTCAGACCCTCATCGACGAAACCCGCAACGCCTTCGGCAAGATCGACATTCTTGTCTGCAATGCGGCCTCCAATCCTTATTACGGCCCGCTCGAAGAGATCGATGATGAGCGTTTCGAGAAGATCCTCTCGAACAATATCATCTCCAATCACTGGCTGATCCAGATGGTTGCGCCGGAGATGAAGGAGCGCAAGGACGGCGCCATCGTCATCATCTCTTCGATTGGCGGCCTGAAAGGCTCGCCGGTCATTGGCGCCTACAATATTTCCAAGGCCGCCGACTTCCAGCTCGCCCGCAATTACGCGCTCGAGCTTGGCCCGTACAATATTCGCGTCAACTGCGTCGCGCCGGGCCTCATCAAGACCGATTTTGCCCGCGCGCTCTGGGAAAACCCGGACAATGCCGAGCGCATCGAGAAAGGCACGCCCATGCGCCGCATTGGGGACCCGGTGGATATTGCAGGGGCGGCGATCTTCCTCGCCTCTGATGCCGGCAAGTATATGGCTGGCCAGATGATCGTCGTCGATGGCGGCTCGGTCATCGTCTGAGCCATGCACAAGACTGACCTGCCCGGTCAACAGCCCGAAGCGGAGACCGAGGTCGCCACGTTTCGCCAAGTCGACATTCGCGTCGGCACTGTCCTGGAAGCGGCCCCGCTTGAAGGCGCGCGCAAGCCTGCGATTCGCCTGGTCATCGATTTCGGACCGGGAGTCGGCCGCAAGAAATCCTCGGCCCAGATTACCGATCACTATGAGCCGGACCAGCTTGTCGGGCGTCAGGTCGCTGCCGTGGTGAATTTCCCGCCGCGCCAGATTGGCAAGTTCATGTCGGAATGCCTGACACTGGGCTTTCCAGACACCGATGGCGCCATCGTCCTGTTTTCACCAGACAGCCCCGTCCCCAATGGAGCGCGCCTCGCATGAGCATCAAAGTAGATCCAGACCAGTTCGCTCCGCTCTTCCGTCCTTTCCTGGAAGGCATCATGAGCGGCGACTTTCCGAACAAGGCGCCGGGTCTCGCCAAGCTCGGCATCAAGCCGGAGCGCTGGCTGAAACATGTTGAACCAGGTCATGTCCGCTTTGTCTGGCCGAATGAGGGTGGCCATGACATCCAGCCGGGCCGCGCTTTTGGCGGCTGGGTCGGCGCGCTATCGGACCATGTGGTCTCGATCTGCATGTTCTCTGCCCTGAAAGAGGGCGAGGCTTTCACCACGCAGGATCTTCAGATCAAATTCTTCCGACCAGTTGCGCCGGGCGATATCACGATTGAGGCGCGGGTCATCAATCGCTCGCGCTCGACCGGCTATGTCGAAGCCGAATGGAAGGATGCTGACGGCAAGCTTCTAGTCAAAGTCCTCGCCTGGAAAGCCATCCGCACAATCGAAGCGATTCACGGCCAGCGCTAGGCGGTCGCCAGGCGCGCGGCTCTCAGATCCTTGCGGCGCGACTTGCCGGCATCATCCCTCAGCGGCTCAGTCACGATCTCGATCGATTTGGGGGTCTTGTAGCGCACGAGTCGCTCGCCGAGATGGGCCCGCAATGCGTCTTCATCGAGCGCGCCTGATGGGACATCAACGATCGCATGCAGCGTCGCGCCCATATCCTCGTCGGGCAGGCCGATGACGGCAGAGCTGCGCACACCGGGAAACGAATCAAGCGCTGCCTCGACTTCGGCCGGATAGATATTGGCTCCGCCAACGACAATCATGTCGGACAATCTGTCGGTGAGATAGAGAAACCCATCCTCGTCCATCCAGCCCATATCGCCGAGGCTTTCCCAGCCGCCTTCGATCGCCTTGGCTTCGGCGCCGAGATAGTAATAGGTCGTGCCCTGCCCTGTTAGCGGGCGCAGGAAAACCTCGCCGACCTGGCCGGGCGGCAGGGTTTCACCAGCCTCACCGACAATCTTCATCTCGCACGTCTCGACCGGTTTGCCGACTGACCCTTTATGGGTGAGCCAGTCCGTGCCCTGGATCGTTGTCGAGCCCTGGCCTTCCGTGCCGCCATAGAGTTCCCAGATCACCTCAGGGCCAAGCCAGTCGATAAAAGCCTGTTTGAGCCAGGCCGGACACGGCGCAGCGAGATGCCAGAGCGTGCGAAGACTGGATACGTCGTAGCCGGCACGCACCTCCTCCGGCAGCGCCCAGATACGGCGCATCATGGTCGGGACCATATAGGCCGTATCGATGTTGAGAGAGGCGATCCGCTCCAGAGTCTGCTCGGCGTCGAATCGCGTAGTAATCGCCACGGTGCAGCCTTTGAACAGGGCGATCATTGCCCACAGGAACGGCCCGTTGTGATAAAGCGGCCCCGGAACCAGCATCGCGCCTTGGGTCTGGATTTCGAGGAAAGGCGCTTCGGTATCCCACTCGGCGGGTGATTTCGACACGATCAGCTTTGGCCGGCCCGTCGATCCGCCAGACGTCATCGCCTTGAACGAAGGCGCCGTGGTTTCAGGCAGAGGTTCGTCTGCCAGGTCCGAAGACGGGTGAAATCCGGCTCGCAAGGAAGGCGCGGGCGCGTACTCGTCCGGTTCGGCGCCGACGATGAGCGACGGCTTGCCAAGTTCGATGATCTGGTCGCGCTCAAACTTCGGCAGCCGGGACGAGACCGGCTGCGGCGTTGCCCCGAGTTTCCAGGCTGCAAAGCAGGCCTCGAAGAATTCGAGACTGTTGGGCAA
>NZ_JBARZC010000191.1:0-3015 GCF_049649345.1 Henriciella sp.
ACGAGTTATCGCAGAATAATTGAGATCGATTGTGAACTGAAACGCCAGGAAGCGCCCGAGGCCCGGCCAGGCCAGAAGGCCCTCAAACACATCTTTCAGGTTCGGAAGCTGCGCTATTCTCGATGGCAGCCGAGCTTCCATCATTTTGCCCAGAAGCGCCAGGTGATTGCGATGCTTTCTGGCATGTCCGTATGGCGGCGATGGCATGATGTAGGCCGCAGAGTAAATCGTGTCGCCCTGTTCCCGCAGGCGGTCCAGCACGTGGCCTGCCAGTTCATAGTCGAATGTCTCGGACGTGAACTCACCCATCTCGTCCGCAAGCGCTTCCCAGGTTTCAATCTTGTTGAAGAGCTTGAACAACATTGTCCGGAAAAAGAGCTCTTCCGGAGACTGCGGCCGGCCTATGCCGAGCTGTACCTCTCCAATGAGATATTGTGAGACCCTGTCGGCGGCCCGGAACGAATTGGTAAAGCGATAAGTGTTCAGTATCGCATCACTGGTCCAGGGGCCCTTCGGATTGCGCAATCGCCGCTCGAACATGGCATGGCGCTCACTTGCGAAACGCCAGTAGGATTCAAAGACCGGTGTAGGTTTCATTGCGGCTCGTCAGCCGGGGGAGCGACAACAGGTTCTGTATCGGGCCGATCAACGTCGTATGTAATGGTCGTGACTTGAGCGGGGCCAGCCTGTTTGGTAACATCCGTTTCACGTGCCAGCCAGCGAGGTAGGAGCAAGGCGAGCAACGCAGCAAAGATCGCAATGAAGAGGGTTATAAGAATGGTTGCGATCGTCTTTATCTGATCTTGCATTCGTTCGATGGTGTCTGCGCGCGCGTGATATCTCTTTTCCGAATCCTCGATTCTCGCAGCAAGGCTTTCAAATGAATTGAGCTGTGGCCCCAGATCATTGATAATGGATGTGTCTATGCCACTATAGCCCGGGCGCGGGACATCCTCGTGAGGATGGTCCAGATCCGCATACCAGATGTGGAAGCACTTTTCGCCGCGGGCAAGGGTGATCGCCGAAGGTCCTGCATTGAATACGGCGAATACCAGCCGGCCCTTGAATCCGGGATCGACATGAAATCCGGATACGTTCACCAGCCCGCGAAACTTGAATCGGGCACGGATGGAAATGAACGCGATGGCGCTCGGCGGGATTTCGATTGTTTCCTCAGTCAGAAGAAATGCAAACTGCCCGGCAGGGATGCGGAAGGCCTGATCCGGCTGGAGCTGGATTTTCGTCTGGTCGGTGGGGCCCTCCGGCTGACGGCTGGGGCTCACAGATATTTCCGGGCCGATGCTCAATGTGTAGTTGGCGCGCTGCACATTTGCCGCATCATACTCATGGATGAGCTCTGGAAGTCTTTTTCGAAGAGTATCGGCGCTCCAGAACATGTCGTGGCCTACTCGGCGAGAAGCCGGCGCGCCGAACCCGATTCGACAGCGTCGAGCCTCGCCCGATAGAGATGCGCAAGATCCAGCTGTCGCGCAGCAGCAGTTTCGACAAGCAGGCCGAAGATCTCAGCATTTGCACCCAGCAAGCTTCTCCGGAACGGAAAATCTTCCAGATGGTCCAGCGACTCACACGCTTTCGCCATCGCGCCGGTCTGCTCACTGAAACGGCGCATGAAGCTTTGATCTTTCCTCGGTGAATGAAGCAGCATGGAGCCCAGTTCGGCAAGGTTTCCGCACGCTTCGGGGGCCTCCGCAAAGGATCGCCTCAGATCCTGAACAAGAACGTTCGCGGTTGCCACAGAGATGATTGCCGCATCGGTCAGGGTTCGGGCAAAGAGGGCCTCATCGCCATCCTCTTCGGCGGCAATAAAACGGGCGGCATATTTCGTCTGGTGGAGCGTCATGTGCTTCACGCGGCGAGCCGTATCGAGGGCCACAATATCGGGATGATACCCGGCATCGTGGCGGTTCTGAAAGCGCTGCAATTCGAGGATCTGGCTGGCGGCACTCATCTGCGCACTGTCCTAAACATAGCTCAATTCGCGTGTCTCGTTCTCGTAGAGAGATTCGCAACGTTCCAGCAGCGCGTCAATGTCGCGATAGCCCCAATTGCTCTCACCCCGGCCATCACCGCCCGCGTCGAGTTTGGCGTAGGTCGCATTGATCGTCAGGGGGCCAACTCCCGCGCCGGCTTCATGCGCGATGAAGTACAATAGCCGGCCGAGACCGACAAAGTTTCCGAGCGCTCTCTGCATGTAATGGTGTGCGCGGTAGGTAGCATTTAGGCGCACCTGATCGTGTCTCTTGTCATACTTGATGCTGACATGGCTCAGGCAGGGGAGGTGACCTCGATAGACCTTGCGATCAGTCGCGGGATCGTAGATGGGTATGTCACCTCCCGGCGCTGACCCATCTGGTTCGGTTTCCCTGAAGGGGCGGCCATTTCCAAGTTCGTAGCAGGCCTTGTACTTTCGCGATTCAACTTTCTTCAGCAAATCCTTCAGTGGATTGAATTCTTCATCTCGGAGGTCGGTCTGTCGCAAAATCCGCATGGCATAGCACCCCCATTGCCGGTCCGGATGTGCCTCATGAATTGTCTTCATGCGTTCGGGATAGGTTTCGAACACAGCTTTGCGACCGCCGCGGATATAATCGGCGTTCGGGAAGATTGTTTCGGCCACTGTGTCGAGGCTGAGCCCGCCGGCACTGGTTAGAAATGCATCGACCTCGTTATAGACTGCGCGGTCCGCAGCGGAGAGCACGGTCGGTTCTGCGATCTGGATGAACAGGTCAAAGGTCTCATTGTCGTGACAGTCGCGCCGGAGAAACCTGGCCGCCTCGAACCAGGCCTCCGGTGCTGTGCGTGTTTTGATGATGGACATTCAGTTGTTTCCTTTCGACATCACGGTTGCCGCTTCAGCGAGCTGTTTGACGAGATAGTCTGGAGGCAGCCATGCATGGCCGTTGTCGCCCCAGCCTGGGCCCCAACTGTTGCGAATGAGGATATGCCTGCCTTCAGGGCCGCCGCGCCCGACGGCCAACACCGCATGAGCGGCTC
>NZ_JBARZC010000192.1:0-2235 GCF_049649345.1 Henriciella sp.
GAACACCTCTTTGATGTTCCAGTGGCTTGATGGGATAATCCCCAGCGGCGCATCGCCTTGATAGGACGACCCTGAGACCTTCAGGACGCCTCCTTCGCGCGATGCCGAGACATATTCATCTTCGCCATCATCATTGGTCTTGCCCTCAAGGGCGACCAGTTGGCCGCCGGCCCAGGTTTCGGCCGCGGTCAATTCATAACGAAACATGGTGATCGGGCCGAGGCCGGCTTTGAGATCGACATTCGTTGTGGCGGTGAAGGTGCCATCGTCATCTACATCAAAGTCCACGACGTGCGTGCCGAAATCCTTGCCCTTGCGCAGGACTTTGAAACTGATCTGGTCGCCGTCCTCAGGCTGCCACGCTGCAGGGGCGCCATCGGTCACGGTTGGAGACGCAGCGTCGCTGGTCGCCGAATCTGCAAAGGCTACAGGGGCAAGGCTCACGGCAGCTGACAGGATAATAGCGCGCTTCATCATGTGAATCTCCAGAATGGTGTGTCTCCCTTAGCAACGTAGCAGGTACAAGCGGTGTTCCCGGCGGCTGCAGGGCGGTGTTTGAAGCCTGGCGTTGCAAGCACGATTTCGCCCGGTTGATACCTCCCGATTCCGTCCTCAAACTCGCCGTCCAGCACAACTGTGGCCTCCAGAGCGGAGTGCCCGTGGGCAAAGACGCTTTGGCCGGGCTTGAGGTGCATAAGCTGCCCTGCCCCCGATCGCGGCCGGGCATAGCGCACACCGGTCAGGCCGCGGCGCCATCTTACGGTTTCAAAGTCTGTCTGAATGATGTCGAGCGCTTCGGCGATTCCATTGCGGCGGTCGACGTCGTCCATGGATATATCGCGCGCTTCATCCAGAATGTCTCGAGTAACTTCCCAGAGTTCGGCGGCCTCACCGCCCGAAGACGACATCAACCGGTGGATCGCCGCAGCTGTCTGCATCGCAGGCGGCAGGCTTCCGGCGACATAGTCGAGCATGAAAGCCTGATAAGTGCCTTGAGATGTCATTTGGCGCGGTCCCGGAGAAATTCGTTTAGTTTCTCTACGGTGTGAGTACGCCTCCGGATCACTATTACTGCTGTTGTCAGCCACGGGTGCGGCAGTTACACCGAAAAGCCCGATATGGAGTTCTGCGATGGTTATGGGTTCGGTGCTCGACGCGATTGGCAATACGCCACTGATCAAGCTGCAACGAGTGTCCGATGAAACTGGCTGCACGATTCTCGGCAAGGCTGAGTTTCTGAACCCTGGGCAGTCTGTCAAAGACAGAGCCGCAATCGGTATCGTCAGGGATGCTGAACGTTCGGGCGCGCTGAAGCCGGGTGGTACGATCGTCGAAGGCACGGCCGGCAATACCGGCATCGGCCTCGCAATGGTCGGGGCCGCGCTTGGCTATCGGGTCGTGATCGTCATGCCGCGCACACAGAGCGAAGAAAAGAAGGGCGCGGTGCGCCTGCTTGGCGCCGAGCTCATCGAGGTCGATGCAGTCCCCTACTCCAACCCCAACCATTATGCACGCTATTCAGGCCGGCTCGCTGAAGAGCTGGCCAAGACCGAGCCGAACGGGGCGATCTGGGCCAACCAGTTCGACAATGTCGCCAATCGCGATGCGCATTACGAAACGACGGGTCCTGAAATCTGGAATGATCTCGATGGCAAGGTGGATGGATTTATCTGTGCGGTCGGGTCCGGCGGCACGCTCGCCGGCGTCGCCAAGGCGTTGAAGGAGCGCAACAAGGATGTCAAAATCGGCATCGCGGATCCCGGCGGCGCAGCGCTCTACGAATATTTCAAGAATGGCGAACTCAAATCAGAGGGCACCTCGATCACTGAAGGCATCGGTCAGGGCCGGGTCACGAAGAATATCGAAGACCTCGAAGTCGATTACGCCTATCGCTGCAGCGACACTGAAGCGCTAAATATTCTCTATGACCTGATCCAGCATGAAGGCTTGTGTCTCGGCGGGTCTGCGGGGATAAATATTGCAGGGGCTGTCCGCCTCGCGAAGGATCTGGGCCCAGGCCATACGATCGTCACCATACTTTGCGACTACGGAAACCGGTACCAGTCGAAGCTCTACAATCCGGAGTTTCTGAGATCGAAGGATCTGCCCGTGCCCCCCTGGATGGTGGAGGCCTGACAATGAGCGACTCACCCCTGATAAGCGCCGAATGGCTCCTTGCCAATATAGATGCACCGGATCTTCGCGTCATTGATGCCAGCTGGTTTCCTGCGTGGA
>NZ_JBARZC010000193.1:0-7810 GCF_049649345.1 Henriciella sp.
CACCCGCGCCTGCCAACTCGGCATGATGGCAAGAACGGTCGAAGCGTAGCCGATCACATAGATGGCATTCGTCACTTTCATCCCAAATCCCGCCCCCACGAGTGCAGCCCCGACAACAAGGGCTCTCACATCCGGCTGTTCACGGTCATGCGGCACCAGCAAAACGAGAGCGAAGATGAATGTAGCCGCGCCCCAATGATCGTTGAGGACGCTCGACATCATGATGATCATCGGTTGACTGGCAAAGCATGTGAAAGCGATCGCAAACAGAACAGCCGGTGAGACGTCGACATCCAGCCGGAAAGCGATCCGAGCCAAAAGCGCATAGAGGCCGGGCAGGATCGCTGCCTGCACCAAGCCAAGCAGACCGATTGCCAGCGGACCTGGCAAACTTGTTACAAGCAGCCAGACGATTGCGCTGTGGAACGGGTTCAGGAAGGAATGCATCCCCGACGGTGCAAAATCCTGGTCAAGCCGTCCTGCCCAGAATGACCAGCCATTGTGCAGGTGGTAGTGGGCAGTATCGAAATGTGCATCGCGCGGCGCGATTGCGGTAATTAGGAAGAATAAGATAAACCAGACGGCCCAGGATTTCCATCCGATCCTTAAGCGGTCGAAGCTGCCTGTCTGAGCATTTTGATCGCAGACCTGGAATGAACGACGACCATATGCAAAATCCCCAACACTCACCGATACGCTCCTTCGGCCGCACAGGCGGTCGTCCGCTCTCTGCAAGACAACAGAGTTTGGTTGATAATCTCTTGCCCCGGCTGCGGATTCCGGCGGACGCGGACGCCTTGAAAGCACCGGCGACGCTGTTTGAGACGTCGCCCGGCGAGGTTTGGCTCGAGATCGGCTTTGGCGGCGGAGAGCATGTGAGTGCGCAGGCGCAAGCCAACCCGGATGTCGGGATCCTTGCCAGCGAAGTGTTCGTCGAGGGCCTCGCCAAATGCCTGTCCGACATTGAAGAGAAGGCGCTGAAGAATGTCCGCCTGTGGGACGAGGATGCGCGCGAGCTGGTTGACCTCTTGCCTGAGGCCTCGATCGACCGCGTCTTCATCCTGTTCCCGGACCCCTGGCCGAAGAAAAGGCATCACAAGCGCCGGATCATCCAGCCTGATTTTCTCGACGCGCTTTCACGAATCGTGACGCCCGGCGGCCGGCTGCGTTTTGCCACTGATGTCAGATCCTATGCCGACGAAGCACTGGAAAAAATCCTGACGCATGGCGCGTTCGACTGGCAAGCCTCAAAAGCCGATGACTGGCGCCGCCCGCCGGAAGACCATGTCCGCACACGCTACGAGACGAAAAATCTCGGTGATATCGCGCCGGTCTATTTCGATTTCAGGCGCTAGATGACTTGGCGTTGCGCGACAGTGGCTCAGGAATGACACGCCGCGCCGATTGCGGACGCTCTTTCTTTCAGGCATAATATACGTATCGAATATACGGTCGGTCTGATTTTCAAGGCCCCGTCGGACCGACGGTACTGACTTCACTTCCCCCGTTTTTCGAGACCCTTCGTGACCGTCCACACGGTGTGGGTCTGGCGCGGGGAGAAGACTGGAGTAGCCACTATGGCAACCGGAAAAGTTAAATGGTTCAACGACCAAAAAGGCTATGGCTTCATCAAGCCGGACGCCGGTGGGTCTGACATCTTCGTGCACATCTCTGCGGTTGAGAAATCGGGCATGCGCACGCTGGCCGAAGACGCGCCGATCCAATACGAGCTCTACACCGATGAGCGCCGTAACAAGACCTCGGCCGTGGACCTGAAACTTCTCTAGACAAAAGCGCCTCAGAGCACTATCTAGGCGCCAAGTCGAAACATATCGGCGGCGGGTCCGGAAACGGGTCCGCCGCTTTTCTTTGTCCCGGAGACACTTGAACCTTGATCGCGCTGACGCAGCAGGAAAAGACCATTCTCTCCCTGATCGAGCCGCTTGCAGACGGCCTCGGCATGGAGATTGTGCGTGTGCGCCTTATGGGCGGCAAACGTCCGACGCTGCAGGTCATGACCGAGAAAGCCGGCGGCGCGCCGACCAATGTCGAGGATTGCGCTGCGCTTTCTCATGCCATGTCTCCCGTCCTGGAAGCTGCGGACCCCGTCAGCGATCCCTATCGCCTAGAAGTCTCGACGCCCGGTATTGACCGGCCGCTGACACGCGAAGGCGATTTCGGCCGCTGGGCCGGTCATCTGGCCAAGGTGGAGCTTGCCATGCCGATCAACGGTCGGCGGCGCTTCCAGGGTGTGATACAAAGAGAAGACGACAATGGCGTCGCGATCGAGCTTGATGATGAAACTGAGCTTGTCGCCCAGGTCCATGAAATGTCCAAGGCCAGCCTCGTGCTCACGGATGAGCTGATCGATGCAGCCAAACAGGCAGGCGGTCTGCCGCCCCAGCCGGATGACGAGAATTTCTCCGGTCTCGAAGTGGATGAGACCGAAGACGATGATAATAATGAAGAAGAAAGTGGAGCATCAAGATGAGTGCAGTCGGCGTATCGGCCAACCGGCTCGAAATCCTGCAGATCGCGAAAGCGGTCGCTGAAGAAAAGGCGATCGACAAGTCGATCGTCATCGAAGCCATGCAGGAAGCCATCGAGAAGGCTGCCAAGTCCCGCTATGGCCAGGAACATGACATCCGCGCGCTGATTGATGGCGAGACGGGTGAGCAGACCCTGTGGCGTATCCAGACCGTTGTTGCGGATGACGAGGTCGAAGACCCGGCCCAGCAGCTGGCTCTCTCGGAAGCCAAGAAGATCGACAGCGATCTGGAAATTGGCGGCGAGCTGAAAGAAGAGCTTCCGCCCTTCGACTTCGGCCGTGTCGCTGCCCAGACCGCCAAACAGGTCATCATGCAGAAGGTGCGCGACGCCGAGCGCGAGCGCCAGTATGAAGAATACAAGGACCGTGTCGGTGAGATCATCAACGGCATCGTCAAGCGCGTCGAATACGGCCACGTCATCGTCGACCTCGGCCGCGCCGAAGGCATTATCCGCCGCAATGACGGCATCCCGCGCGAGAACTTTCAGCCGAATGACCGCGTGCGCGCCTATCTTTACAAGGTCTCCCGCGAGACCAAGGGCCCGCAGATCTTCCTGTCGCGCGCCCATCCTGACTTCATGGTCAAGCTGTTCGCCCAGGAAGTGCCGGAAGTATATGACGGTGTCATCGAGATTCGCGCCTGCGCCCGTGATGCGGGTTCGCGCGCCAAGATCGGTGTGATTTCCAATGACAGCTCGATCGATCCGGTCGGCGCATGTGTCGGTATGCGCGGTGCGCGCGTTCAGGCCGTTGTCGGCGAGCTTTCTGGCGAGAAGATCGACATCATTCCGTGGAACTATGACGCCGCGACCTTCATCGTGAACGCGCTGCAGCCGGCCGAAGTGTCGAAAGTGGTGCTCGACGAAGACGAGCAGCGTGTCGAAGTCGTGGTCGCAGACGACCAGTTCCCGCTGGCAATTGGCCGGCGCGGCCAGAACGTCCGTCTCGCCTCCCAGCTCACCGGCTGGCAGATCGATCTCGTAACAGAGACCGCCGATTCCGAGCGCTACCAGAAAGACTTCCAGATGCGCACGGAGCTCTTCATGAAGGCGCTCGACGCGGATGAGACGCTCGCCCAGCTGCTGGCGTCTGAAGGCTTCGAGACGGTTGAAGAGATCGCCTATGTCGCGCCTGAAGATTTCATCACGATTGAAGGCTTCGACCTTGAAGTCGCCAATGAGATCCAGGAACGCGCCCGCGAATATCTCGAAAAGCTCGCTGCCGAGCAGGATGCCCGCCGCAAGGAACTGGGTGTCGAAGACGAGATGATGGAGCTTGAAGGCATGAATGTCGCCTTCGCCGTGAAATTCGGCGAGAACGATGTGAAAAATGTCGAAGACGTTGCAGGTCTCGTCCCGGACGACATCACCGGCTGGCGTGAGCCTGGCCCGGATGGCAAGCCGGTCTTCCAGGACGGCATCCTGAAGAAGGGCGAAATGCGCAAGGACGACGCCCAGCTCTTCATCATGCGCGCACGTGTCGCCGCAGGCTGGATCGAGCCGGAAGCGCTTGCCCAGCTCGAAGCCGACATGGTCGCAGAAGCCGAAGGCGAAGCGGCAGATATGTCGGAAGAAGAGCGCGCCCTCATGGCCCTTGGCGAAATCGGCAAGGCCAGCGAAGAGGCCGAGGAACTCGCTGAGGAAGAACTGATCTTCGACCTCGACGCACTCGCCGCCGAGGATGTCCAGGCAGAGGACGGCGCTGATGCCGATCCAAAAGAATGAGCCGTCACGGCGCCTGAAGGCGTCACAGGAAAAAGCCGCTGGCGGACCCGTCCGCCAGTGTGCTGTCACGCGTGAGAGCTACCCTCAGGATGTGCTGATCCGCTTTGTCCGCTCGCCGGACGGGGAAGCTGTACCAGACGTTTCGGGCAAACTGCCCGGCCGCGGCGCGTGGCTGAAGGCAGACCGCGCGGTCGTGGAGAAGGCCGTCAAGACAGACGCTTTTTCGCGGGCCTTCAAGGCGAAAACGCCTGTCACAGCTGAGGTTCTCGATGTCATCGAGGCACAGCTCGTCCAGCGCTGCATCGGCATTCTGGGCATGGCGCGCAAGGCCGGTAAGGTGATCCTTGGATTTGACCAGGTCCGCGCCTATCTAAGAAAAGATGCGCCGGGCTACTTGCTGGAAGCAAGCGATGGCAGTGAAGATGGCCGTAACAAGGTTCATTTTCTTGCCAAGGCGATGTATGACAGCCCCAGAGTAGCAGGTGCGCTATCATCTGCAGAATTGGGCATGGCCTTTGGCAGGCCGCGTGTGATACACGGCCTGCTGCAGAAGGGCCCGCTGTCGAACTCGTTTGATACAGCCTATCAAAGGCTGACCGGGTTCAGGACAGCACCGGAACAAGACTGGTTCTCTGGTCGGGATCGGTAGAGACAAAACGGCAGGGGAGTGGCCTCTGCCGGCAAACATGTAGGTATATGGAGTCGCATGAGCGATACGAAAGACAACGGCAATTCAGGTGGACGCAAGCCCCTGACCGTCTCCCGCGGATCTAGCGGGACGGTCAAGCAGAGCTTTAGCCATGGCCGATCGAAACAGGTCATTGTCCAGACGAAGAAGCGCAAGATTGTTGGACCCGGCGGCGGGCCTGCCAGCAACAAGGCGCCTGCGTCGAAGCCCCCTGCATCGTCTTCTGGTGGAAAGGCATCCAAGCTCGCCGAAGCGGCGAGGAAGCTTGGTATTACCGAAGAGGAACTGGTCGCGCGCCAGAAAGTGCTGCTGCAACGCCGGGAAGCCGAGCAGAAGCGCGAAGCCGAACAGAAACGCCAGGAAGCTGCCCGCGAACGTCTTCTGTCTGAACAGGAACGCAAGGTCCAGGAAGACAAGGAACGCGAAGAAGCTGAAGCGCGTCGCAAGGCTGACGAAGAGCGCAAGGCACGCGAAGAGGCCGAAGCCAAGAAGAAGAAATCAGAACCACGCCGCGACGACCGGACCGGCCGTGCCGAGCCTGCCGCAGCCGCTGCGCCGGACATGCCCATCCCGGAGCCTGCCCAGGGCCGGAACAAGAAATCCCGCAAGGGCGGGACGGACCGCGACTATGGTGACAGCAGTTCATCACGCGGACGTGGAGGCGATTCCAAACGCCGCCGCGGCAAGCTGACAATTGCAAGCGCACTCGGCGACGACACTGACCGCCAGCGCTCTCTCGCCTCTGTCCGCCGCGCCCGTGAACGTGAACGCGAGCGCCGTCAGGGCAACGAGCCGCAAGAGAAGGTCTCCCGCGAAGTCACCCTTCCGGAGACCATCACGCTCCAAGATCTCGCGCAGCGGATGAATGAGCGCGTGGCCGACGTCGTCAAATACATGATGCGCCAAGGCGAAATGATGCGCGCCAACGATATCGTCGACGCCGACACTGCAGAACTGATCGCCGAGGAATTCGGCCATACGGTCAAACGTGTTCTCGAATCCGACGTCGAAATCGGCCTTGAGGGCGATGACGATGATGCGAAGGATCTGAAGCCGCGCGCCCCGATCGTGACCGTGATGGGTCATGTCGACCACGGCAAGACCTCCCTGCTCGATGCCATGCGCTCGACGGATGTCGTCGCTGGCGAAGCGGGCGGGATCACCCAGCATATCGGTGCCTATCAGGTTCAGCTCGAGAGCGGTGACAGGATCACCTTCCTCGACACACCGGGCCACGCCGCCTTCTCCGCCATGCGGGCACGCGGTGCGAACGTCACCGACATCGTGATCCTTGTTGTGGCAGCTGATGATGGCGTCATGCCGCAAACCATTGAGGCGATCAAACACTCGAAGGCCGCCGAAGTGCCGATCATCGTCGCTGTCAACAAGTGCGACAAGCCGGATGCCAACCCGGACAATGTGCTGACCGAATTGCTTCAGCACGACATCCAGGTCGAATCGATGGGCGGTGAAGTTCAGGCGATCAAAGTGTCGGCAACAGAGCGCACCGGCCTCGATGAACTCTCCGAAGCCATCTCGCTCCAGGCCGAGCTTCTTGAGCTCAAGGCCAATCCCGACCGCGCAGCCGACGGCATTGTCGTCGAAGCGCAGCTCGACAAGGGCCGCGGGCCGGTTGCAACCGTCCTCGTCAATCGCGGCACGCTGGAGCGCGGCGAAATCGTCGTCGCTGGCAAGCAGTGGGGGAAGGTCCGAGCGCTGATCAATGAGCGTGGCCAACAGCTGAAAGACGCGGGCCCTGCTGTCCCGGTTGAAATTCTCGGCCTCGATGGCGCGCCAGAGCCCGGCGACATGTTCAATGTCGTCGACAGTGAAGCGCGCGCCCGCGAAATCACAGAGTATCGCCAGCGTATGGAGCGCCAGAAGCAGGGCGTTGCCTCGTCACGCGCATCGCTGGAATCGCTGATGAACAACCTCAAGGACAGCACGGAAGTTTCCGAACTGCCCATCGTGGTCAAAGGCGATGTCCAGGGCTCTGTCGAAGCGATCACGCATTCGCTGGAAAACATCTCGACCGACGAAGTCCGTGCCAATGTCATCTATGGCGCCGCAGGCGGTATTTCCGAGAGCGATATCCTGCTCGGCAAGTCCTCAGGAGCGCCGGTCTTTGCGTTCAACGTCCGCGCCAACAAGCAGGCCCGCGAGCTTGCTGAGAAGGAAGGCGTGGAGATCCGCTACTATTCGGTGATCTACAATCTGATCGACGATGTGAAAGACGCCCTGTCCGGCATGCTGGCCCCAGAGAAGCGCGAGAGCTTCATTGGCTACGCCGATATCCTGGAAGTCTTCAATATCACCAAGGCTGGCAAGGTTGCCGGTTGTAAGGTGTCCGAAGGCGTCGTGAAACGCGGCTGCGGTGTCCGCCTGCTGCGCGACGATGTCGTCATCCATGAAGGCAAGCTGAAAACGCTGAAACGCTTCAAGGATGAAGTCTCGGAAGTGACCTCCGGCATGGAATGCGGCATGGCCTTCGAAAAATACGAAGACATCCGCGAAGGCGACAAGATTGAGTGTTTTGAAGTCGAGATGATCGAACGCACACTCGACTAGGACGCTGTAATCGAGCTTTATAAACTGAGAGAAGCCGGGAGTTTTTCCCGGCTTTTTCCATCTGCGGTTAAGCTTCCGCTGCTACGACGAGCCTATGCAGCTTGCCCGCCTCGATACACACGCCAAGGCAGACGAGTCCGCGCAACCGTTTTGCGCCTCCGGCCGCCTTCGTGACAAGGACATCAAGCGCCTCGTCAACAAGACGCGCAGCTCCAATATCGGCCCCACCGCGCTCTACTATGCAGGGGTCACCGCGCCCGTGATTTCCTCTGGCGTCGCGCT
>NZ_JBARZC010000194.1:0-3101 GCF_049649345.1 Henriciella sp.
TCGCGGGCCGCCTCATCAGCGAGCAGGCGCGGGCGGTTCTGGAACACCGGGGACGCCTCAGGCTCTTCGATATCCGCTTCGATCGAGACGATCCCGCCGCGGCGCGCCCGGCGGATCAGCTCATTCATGCCGGTCAGAAGGTCTGCATAATCGTCTTTCGACCATTTCGGGCCGGTCACGGCTTTCCAGAGGCCTCTGACCGCCTCCCCTGCCACGCGCGGCGAATTGCCGACGAGCAGAGTGCCGACCGCTGCGCCGCCGATCAGCGCGATCTCGAAGGGCAGAGCCTGCATGATGGCCGGGCTGCCTGAGAAGATCAGCGCGCCAATAATAATGGCAACGACGGTGAGAAGGCCGAGGAGTTGAAACATCGAAGCTCCGTGAGACTGGAAGAGCCAGCATGACGGCGAGGGCTTTAGATATGGTTTCCGCCCACATTAGAGGGCTGGCGCGAGGGCATTGCTTGATATTTTCCGGGGCGCAGCCGAAGAGAGGGCATGACGCAAGCGCCCGCACCTCAGACCGATCAGCAGAGAGATGACAGGCGGGGCGCGTTCCGGCTGCTGTTCTTTGCGCTGCTGGCAGTTGGCGCAGGCAATACGATGCTGGTCAGCGCCATCCTGCCGCCTTTGTCGCGCGATCTCGGCCTGCCGGACTGGATGGCGGGTGCGATCTTTTCGCTCTCGGCCGCGATCTGGACGGTGACGTCCTCCTTCTGGGGGCGCAAATCAAATGAATGGGGCCGGCGGCCGGTCGCGGCGATGGGCATGCTCGGCTTTTCGGTGTCGATGCTGCTCTTCGGAACCTTCGCGGCGCTCGCCATGTCGGGTTATATCAAGAGCGCGATCTTCATTTTCATCTGCCTGCTCTGCTCGCGCACCCTGTTCGGCCTGTTCGGATCGGGCACCAATCCGGCCGCGCAGGCCTATATCGCGGACCGCACGAGCCGGGACAAGCGAACGGAAGAAATCGCCTCGCTGACGTCCGGTTTCAGCTTCGGCGCGGTTGCAGGCCCGGCCTTCGCAGCCGCTGTGGGCGCAGTGTTCGGCCTGCTGACGCCTGTCTTCCTGATCTCGGCGATCGCGGCCCTTTTGTCTTTTCTGATCTTCACCCGGCTGCCGGAGAATATGGCGCCCCGCAAGGAGGCCGGCCGCAAGAAAGATGGCAGACGCGAGGGCGATGGGCTGTGGCGCGACCCGCGCGTGCTGCCTTTTCTGGTCTTTGCGGTCTGCCTGTCGCTTGTCACGGGCGTGCTGACCCAGACTTTCGCCTTCGCCATCATGGACAAGATCGAGGTCGATGGGGCCGCCGCCATGCAGTTTACCGGGCCGGCCTATACGGTTGGCGCGGCCGGCACGCTGATCTCGCAGCTGGTCATTATTCCTCGGCTGAAAATGACGAACCGGACGCTGATGGTTGTCGGGGCGCTGACCTTGTCGCTGGGCGCCTTCCTGATCGTGCCGACGCGCGAGTTCGCGGTGCTGGTGGTTGCACAATTTTTTGTCGGGATTGGCCAGGGTCTGGCACGGCCGGGCTTTTCAAGCGGCGCGTCGCTCGCGGTCGGCTCATCGCTTCAGGGCAATGTCGCCGGGCTTGTGATTTCCGCCAATGGCATGGGATTTATCGTCAGCCCCTTCTTCGGGCCCTGGATGTACGAAAACGTCCACCCCTTCGCACCGTTTCTGGGGGCAGGGGTCATGCTGCTCCTGATGGCGGCGTTCGCACACAAAGTCTTTCCGGCCAATCAGGTCATTCTCGACGATCCCGATGATGCGCCGGATGTGTATGACTAGGCTTGCCCGATAGGCTTAGCGGTGGTGTCCCCCTCGACCGCGTCAGCGGTCTGAGGGGCCAGCTTGCAACGTTTCCAGCCTCGTCACGAGTTTTTTGCGCGGCTGGCCCTAGCTCCCGAGCTTTGCGAGAACGTCATCGAGCGCCGGGCGGGAGGGGTAGCCGTCGGCCAGCAACCCGTTCGACTTCTGGAAGCGTTGCAGTGCCGCGCGCGTGCCAGACCCGGCTATGCCGTCGACGACGCCGGCGTCAAAGCCGAGCTGGTTAAGGGCCGCCTGCAGCTTGCGCACGTCTTCATTGTTGAGGCGCGGAATGTCGGTCGGCCAGGCGGCGACCGGGCCGTACTGGCCCTGGAGCCCATCTGCAAGCAAACCAACAGCGAGCGCGTAGGAGTTCGACCGGTTATAGGTCTTGAACACCTCGAAATTCTTGAACAACAGATATTTCGGCCCTGTTGCGCCGGTCGGAAGCCAAAGCTCGGCATAGGTACTGTCATCGACGCCCCAGGCGCCGCCGCGGATGGGCGACAGGCCAAGCGACTGCCAGGTCGACATGCGCCGTTCATTGCCGTCGGCATAAGACCAGTCAAACCCCGAGGGCGCGAGCACTTCGATGCCCCAGGGCTGGTCGAAGACATAGCCGGAGGCCGACAGATAATTGGCGGCAGAGGCGAGGGCGTCCGGTGCGCTTGCCCAGATATCGGCTTTGCCGTCGCGCTCAAAATCCTGCGCATAGGCGAGATAGGTTGTCGGCATGAACTGGGTCTGGCCCATGGCGCCCGCCCAGCCAGAACCGAGCTGCTCGCGGTCCGCGAACCCGTTCTCGACGATTTTCATGAGCGCGATGAGCTGGCTCTCGGCAAAGCTCCTGCGGCGGCCCTCGACAGCCATGTTGGAGAGCGTATTGGCCGCATCATAATTGCCGATGTACGAGCCGAAATTGGTTTCCATCGCCCAGATCGCGCTGATCGCTTCGCGGTTCACGCCATAAGTTTGCTCGAGCACATCGAAGACCGGTGCGAGCTGCATCAGCTTTTCCTGGCCGGTTTCGAAACGGTTGGTGGTGACAGCGGTGCGCAGATATTCCCAGACAGGTTTGGCAAACTCGGCCTGGTCGGCAATGCCGGTGCTGGCGACGCCTACCGTCTCGCTGAGATAAAGGTCCAGCGGGGAAATGCCTTCGAGCATGGCGTAGACGACGGCCGGGTTGCGGCCTTGCGCGCGGGCACGCTGGGCAAAGTCCTCGCGCCAGATATCCATGTCGCGATTACCAGACGCCGTGAACGGGCCGGTCGGGCCTGCAACGGGGGC
>NZ_JBARZC010000195.1:0-3786 GCF_049649345.1 Henriciella sp.
GCCCATGCCCGCGCCTGGCTCACCCGTCATGGCGACCTCACCCCTGCCGAACAGGACGAAATCCTCTCCGTCACGCTCGCCGCGCTGTCTGATCCCGGCTTTGCCGAAGTCTTCGCCCCCGGCGGGCGCTCGGAAGCGGCGATTGTCGGCGAAATCGAAACCGCTACGGGCAAGATCATCATTAATGGCCGCGCCGACCGGCTCGTCATGACGGACACCGATATCCTGCTCATCGACTACAAGACAGACCGCCCCGCGCCGGCCCGCGCAGAAGACGTGGACGCGTCCTATCTCGCCCAGATGGCGGCCTATCAGATGGTGCTCGAAACCGCCTGGCCAGGACGGCGTATCCGCCCGGCCCTGCTCTACACAGACGGGCCAAAACTGTTCGAACTGCCAGACAGCCTTTTGAAAAGCTCACGAGAGCGTTTAGCTGGCGGCCTTTGAAGAATCCCGGCAGACACTATCTATAAGCCATAACAATCGGAAAAGGAGGCCCCGATGGCCACCGAAAACATCACTGACGACAATTTCGACGAGGCAATTTCTGGCGACATGCCGGTCGTTGTCGACTTCTGGGCCGAATGGTGTGGGCCCTGCAAACAGATGGCCCCTCACCTCGAAGCCGTAGCCGAAGAGCTCTCCGGCAAAGTGAAGGTCACCAAGATCAATGTCGACGAGAACCCCGTCGCCCCATCCAAGTTCGGCGTGCGCGGCATGCCGACGCTGATGCTGTTCAAGGACGGCAAGGTCGCCGCGACCCATCTCGGCGCGATGTCCAAGCAGCGCCTCGCTGAATGGATCAAGGAAAGCGCATAAACCCCATACGCTGACCTGATGAGAAACGGCCCGTCACCCCACGGTGGCGGGCTTTTTCTTTGCTCCCCCACCGTCACCCATGGACGCGCCAGCCGCCCCGAACTAGCGTTTCAGACATAAAGAGAGCAGCTTTCCGGAGGTTACGCCATGCAGCCCTATCAACCGCTTTCGCGATCCATCAAAGGCAAGACGGCCCTCATCACGGGCGCCGCCTCGGGCATGGGCCGGGCGACCGCGCACCTGTTCGCCCATGAGGGCGCGAATGTCGCCGTGACCGACCTCAAACAGGAGGCCGTCGACAAGGTGGTCGAGGAGATCAAGGCCGCCGGCATCGAGCATGTGAAGGGCTGGGCGATGGACGTCGGGGACCCAGAGGCGATCAAGCGCGTCGTCGATGAGGCCGCCGCGCATTTCGGCGGGCTCGAAATCCTCGTCAACAATGCAGGCTTTGCCATTCCGGCCGATGTCGCCGAAGTCTCCTATGAAGACAGCTGGGGCCCGAGCATCAATGTCATGCTGTCCAGCCACCAGCGCGCCATCCGCGCCGCCCTGCCCTATATGCGCAAGGCGAAATTCGGCCGCATCGTGAATGTCGCCTCGACAGAAGGGCTCGGCGCAACGCCTGGCAATTCGCCTTATGTCGCCGCCAAGCATGGCGTGATCGGCCTGACGCGCGGGCTCGCCTGCGACCTTGGGCGCGACGATGACACCGACATCACCGTGAACTGCATCTGCCCCGGCCCGATCCGCACCGGCATCACCTCAGGCATCCCCGAAGAGCACAAGACCATCTACGCCAAACGCCGCGTGCCGCTGCGCCGCTACGGCATCCCCGAAGAAGTCGCGAACATGACACTGTCCGTCGTGCTGCCGGCGGCGAGCTTTTTGAACGGCGTGCACATTCCTGTCGATGGCGGCCTGACGATCAAGAATGCGTAAGAGTTGAAGTCCGCCAATGCCTGCGAAGGCAGGCATCCAAGGCGCACACATCTCAACTTGTGCTTGGCTCAAATCTCATTTCATGGATACCTGCCTGCGCAGGTATCTTCGGCGCGTGGGGTAATCGTGGGGGCAAGAGATGCAAAAGCCGTTCTACGTCTACATCCTTGCCAGCCAGAAAAACGGGACCCTCTATACCGGCCACACCGATGACATTGCAGCCCGCGTCTTCGCCCATAAGGAAGGTCGAGGCTCAGCCTTCACCAAGAAATACCGCGTCACCCGCCTCGTCTGGTACGAACACCATCAGACCCGCGACGGCGCGAAAACCCGCGAATACCAGATCAAGACATGGAAACGCGCCTGGAAGATCAGGCTGATCGAAGAGCTGAACCCCGACTGGGACGACCTCTACCTCAAACTCAACCATTGATCCCTACGCCCAAAAAACCCGCAGATACAGGTATCCACGACGCGGGCCCGAAGCGTCGCGCATCCGTTCATCGGGAGCACCCTGGACCCCTGCCTCCGCAGGGGTCTGCGGCCCTCATTAGCCCCCCCCAAAACCCGCACGGATGGGGTCCGTTGCGCTGAATGTCAGAAGGGAAGCTCGTCTTCATAATTCGGCCAACCTTCAAAATTCTTGGCCTCCGCTAATCGCACAGAGGCACGGTCATCTGACTTGAGAATTTGCTCGATCTCAGCGGCAATCTCTTCCGCCATCCGTCCCTTTCTCAGAAGCGCTTGAGACTTTCCGATGAAACCCGTCGGGTCTTCCCCCATACGAAGAGAAATAATCTTTGTGCCACGCCCAAAAGCGAATCCGACTTCTTGTTGACACCAGTTACTTTCGCTGAAACCCGGCGTATGAATGCTTACAAGAGCATCCATGCAATGGAGAGCTCGTACGATTTCGTCCTCCCAAAGGCGAGTCGGCAAGATATCTTCGTGCGCAACGAATCCCTTGATAGCCAAGGGCGCAAGACAATCACGAAGCCGCATTGCGATCTTACGGTCTTTGCTGATGTGGCTGATGAATAATCTGAAGTATCGCGTATCTTTCCACGCGTCGGGCGGACTTGCGAGAACTTGATCCTGGTCTAGGTCCATGTCGCGTGCGATTTCTAGAATTTTATCAACGCTCAGAGAAGAGAGAACGCTTTTGGCCCAAACCCACTTGCTTTGCCCGATTGTACCCGTATCACCCACGTCGACATCGAAGGCACTGAGATAGCCTGGCAGCTCGTAAGTTTTGAAACGATCCTGAAGCTCTCGTGCCAGCTTGTCGATTAGCTCGAAGCGCTCTCGTTGTTTCATTATCCGAAGTCTCTGCTTGCTTAGAGGTACTGCAATATTAGGCGCGGGTTATACCCGCGCCTAATTTCAGTTATTCGTCACCTGCCATCCGGTCGAGATTATCACGGTCTCGTCCGTTTGGGTTGGTTCTGAGATGCGGCTTGGCGTTCGAGCGACGAACAACATGTGTGTTCTCGATCTCACCCCTATCCGCCATGGGCATAGCTCGGTCAACGGACGTGTACCTTTCGTTGCCGTCGAACCTTACATGAGTAATGTCCCCGTCCTTGTCGGCGCGGGCATCCACAATTTTTCGTTTCTTGGTCATGATAGACCCTTTCGTGTTGAACGAGGGGCCGTTGACTGCTTGGCACAATTGAGGTCATCTAGCGACGCCTCATCTAACGTGAGCACTGATCGACACGACCCCTCAGGTGGTGCCGATTGCCGATTCGGGTTTTGTGGTAGAAGCCCGGATCGGCACAATCACCTCATATCATTCCGACTCGTTCCGCCGAGTCCATAACCAGAGCGGTAAATTCACATCAAACCGCGCTTAAATTCACAAACGGTCGCGATTCTGTGGATATTTCATACCGGATAGCCCCCCCGCCTATCCTCGCCCGCAATGTCAGGCGTGTCTGCATATCTTTGCGAATGTTTCCGGCTGGTCGGGCTGTGGCTCGGCGAGACCGGGGCGACGGGCAAGCTGCATCTTGAGCCGAGAGAGAT
>NZ_JBARZC010000196.1:0-2861 GCF_049649345.1 Henriciella sp.
GTCGAGTTCCGCCAACCGTGCATTGGCACGCGCGGCCCATCGTTCCCGCCATCGTTCCAGCATCCCCGTGCGGTTCCAGTCGCGCATCTTCGGGCCAAAGCCGGTCTCATCGACAGATCGCATCGTCAGCATGACATGGGCATGGGGTTTGAGTAGTCCGTCCTCGCCCTTGTCCCAATGCACGTTGAGATCGGCAATCATGCCCCTGTCGACAAACTCGGCTTGTACGAAGTCGCGGGCGAGCGTGATGCCCTCTGCCTCACTCATCTCACGCGGAATGGCGAACTCCACCTCGCGGGCCAGCTGCGCATCGCGCCTGACCTCGGCTGCTTCGACCGCGTTCCAGAGCTTTTCGCGGTCAGACCATACCTCGGGCGCAGTCTCCGGCAGCAGCACCTCGGAATGCACGACACCGCGCTTGGCTGTAAAGTCATGGCTCCGTTCGACCCGGTCATCGCGCAACCGGGTCGCCGCGCGATAGGCAGCAGAGGCCACCGCGCTGGAGCCAGCTGCGCGCCCGATGACCTTCACGTGGAGATGATAACTCGCCATGATGGGCTGATCATTGGCACGGGAACCCCCACGTCGGAACGACGTATAAGCGCGCCCTCCCTCAATAAAATCTCGGGATGGACCGGTGCGTCCCCAGCCGTCCTGACGACTTTGCTGCCTTTTGCAAGCTGGCCAGCTATCCTCGCTGCATCAACAGATCATGGAGGCAGGAATGCGCAAACCACGGGATTACGACGCGGAGTTGAAAGGACTGGAACAGAAAGCGAAAGAGCTGAAGACCCGCAAAGTGCAACAGCTTGGCGAGCTGGTTATCGCCACTCGGGCCGACGGGTTCAGCGTCGAAGAACTCGCCGGTGCGCTGATCGTGTTGGCCGAGACTACGGATACTGCAAAAAGGGAGGCTTGGGCGAAACGCGGGGCCGCGTTCTTTCAAGGCCGGTCGCGTAAACCTGCAAAAGCGACTGACCGCGACGCGAAAAGCACTCCGACACAATCTGGCGGCGCGCTGTCGGCATCAGGCCGCCCGGGCGCGGCATGATATGCGCAGCTGGCAGGTCGAACGCCGCAAACGCACCCGGCATCTGATTGAGCTGGGCGGTCTCGTCGTCAAGTCCGGGATCGTTGAATTGACCAACGACGACCGTGCGCTGATCTACGGCGGGCTCCTGTGGATGGCTCAGAAGCTCGAGGGCGACCAAGGCGAACACGCGCGGGAAGTCTGGGCCGGGAAGGGAAAGAGCGCATTCGAGGCGGACCGGGAAGGATGATTACCCTTCGTGCAGTAATCCTCAAAAGGCCTGCGGCCCCACGCAGTTTTTGGGGGCGTCACCCCATGCACAGCTGTGCCCACCTCTCCATCAGCGGCCGCCGCTGATCCAGAAAGTCGGTCTTGCGATAGGTGCGGACCACCTTGCTGTCGGATACGTGGGCCAGCGCCATCTCGGCCACCTCATGCGGGGCGTCCGTCTCTTCGGCAAGCCACGTGCGTAGGCTGGACCGGAAGCCGTGCGGACGTGCTTCCAACCCCCTGCGCTCCATCAACCGCGCCATCGTCGCGTCACTGATGACCCCCTTGCGAACCGACGGAAACAGATACCCATCTCGCTCGTAGGGGCGGGTAAGCTCGATAACACGTTGTGCCTCTTCGCTGAGGGGGACGCGGAAGTCCTCCGCAGCGCCGAGGCGTGCCTTCATGTTCTCGGCAGGTACGGTCCAGATATCGTCGTCGATTTCTTCTAGCCGCGCAAACCGCACGGGCCGCGAGCGAAGCCCTGTAAGGATGAGCAGTCGCAGCGCGAGATGTGTGATCGTCGGCTCCTCCAGTGAGGTGTAGAACGCAGGCACGTCCTCCCACGGCATGCTCGGGATCGACGTGACTTGGTGCCGTTGCCGACCCAAGAGCTGTTTCGCCTTGGCGACGGCCTGCAAGTCGGCATCGAGGCCCAGAGCGGCTGCGTGATCCAGGACGATCTTGAGGCGATTGGCAGCCTTCGTGGCCGTCGCAGCCTTGGAATGCCAGATTGGTACCAAGGCGTCTCGGATATCATTCTGGGTGATCTCGGTGACAGGCATCCGCCCGAGTTTGGGCAGCACATGATGTTCCAATGGGCTGTACCATCGTCCCGCAGCCCCGTCTCCCTTGAGATCGGCCTCGCGACTCTCGAAGGCGTCCAACGCGACATCCTTGAGAAGATGGCGGTAGCGCATTGCGTCCTGGCGCAGTCGCCGCCGATGCTCGATGGGGTCTTTGCCTTTGGCGACCAAAGTCCGATATTCGGAGGCGAGGTCTCGAGCGTCCTTCAGGGAGAGAGCCTTCAGGCCACCGAGGCCCATCTCCCGACGCCGCCCATAAATGGTGTAGCGGAAGACCCATTGACCGCCGCCATCCTCGCGCTTGATCAATCGAAGGCCGTGGCCATCCTCGTGCTTGCCGGGTCGCGCAGATTTGATGAAGAGGGCTGTTAGGTTCCCCAAGAATACATCCCCCAATTTATCCCCCACTGGTTACGAGATCTGATGGGATGGCGCAAGGTCTCCTGAGATCGCCGTGCCAAGAAAACACATTTATTACAAGCTTCTAAGGTACTAGGTGGGTTCCTATGATACGAGAATGCCATGCCGCCCCCGGGCACCAAATGCACGTTCTTTATGACGTTTTTCAGATACTTGCTGGTAGGCACTCGGCTTCGGTCGATCCTCGAGACTACCCACGTGCCCTAGACTAGAGCCAGCGAGTTTGATTTCTCTGGCGTCGTAAGCTGCGGCGCCGGGCGAAACGACGGCACGACCGTTCATTGCTCTGCAAGCGGAACTCTGAAGACCCTCAGGATATACGGGAGTTGGACACT
>NZ_JBARZC010000197.1:0-4438 GCF_049649345.1 Henriciella sp.
CGGGTCAGCTCAAGCCCGATGCCCGAACCGCCGCCGGTGACGAGGATGACAATCGATTTCAGGTCCAAGGCCATCTCTCCAAGCGCGGATGTCAACGCCAAGGTAGGCTTGTGAGATGGCCCGGTTCCACCGCTTGCGCCTTGCAGATCGTATCAAACACTTGCAGATCGGCTCAAAGCCGTTGCGTGGCACATGGCGAGCGTTTCTAGTGCAATGAGCGGAGGACGCGCGCGAAAGGCTGCCGGCATGCAGACGCAAGAGCGATCCCCGATCTACACATCCGCTGTCCTGTCGGGCCCGATCTGCGGGATGCTTGGTGTCGGCTGGGACGAGGTTCTGAGCCGGGCGGGCATCGTGGCGACCGAGCGCAACGACCGGGCCTTTTTGGTTTCAGCCGACGAATACCTGCGCCTCTGGAACGCAATGATGGATCTCTCGCCGCAGCAGGAGGTCTCTCGGCTCCTCGGATTACGCATGGCGGGCGGTCCCGCCATCCCGGTCCTCTTCGCATTGTCGACCGCGCCCGATTTCGAAACCGGCATCCACCGCATGGCAAAGTTCAAGAGCCTGTTCGGACCGATGCAGTTCATCGTATCGCGCAGCCCGTCGGAGTTTACCGTCCATGTCGCTCCCGACGTTCCCACGGTCACCTTGCCCGGCTCGTTCAGCAGCCCGCAGATTGTCTATCTGCACGCGCAGACGAATGCGCTGGCGCGCCTTGCGATCCGGCCCTTGCGGGTTTCCCTTCCCTTGCCGCAGGAAGAGCGCGAGCGGCTAGCCGACATCTTCGACCAGGTCCCCGTCCCGGGTGAGGCAACGCTGACCTATGCCCACTCCGACGCGCATGTGCCCTTCGTCTCCGAAAATCCCGAGCTGTGGCAGGCCACCGACGCGGACCTTGAAAGCCAGGCTATGATCCAGTCCAAGGTGCTGCCTCTGTCACAACGGGTCCGAGCGACGATTGTGGAGGCGTTCTCGATCACCGAACCGTCGATCGCACATGTCTGCAGCCGCCTGAAACTGAGCCGGAGCACGCTTCTCCGGCGCTTGAAGGAAGAGGGGCTGTCGTTCCAGGCGCTGCTGGACGAGACGCGCAAAGACCTAGCAATCCGCTATCTGGTCAAGAGTGACCTGAACAATCAGCAGATCGCGCATCTCGTGGGTTATCGCGACCCGAACGCATTTCAGCGCGCCTTTAGGAAGTGGACCGGAATGACACCACAGGAACTGCGCGCTGAGCAAATGTAGTCGAGGCGCACGAAGAAAAATAAACTTGTTATGGTTCAAGAGCTCTTGCTGGGAATGAACCGGCT
Source organism: Henriciella sp. (assembly GCF_049649345.1). GTDB lineage: Bacteria > Pseudomonadota > Alphaproteobacteria > Caulobacterales > Hyphomonadaceae > Henriciella. The sequence goes on from NZ_JBARZC010000197.1 coordinate 1,314, forward strand.
CTCAACCCCGAGAGCGGCTACTTCGCCGCGAACTCGGGAGCGATTGGCCGACGCTCCTAGCAGGCCGCTGGGCAGTCTTCAAGATACCAACTCGTTGCCCCCATGAGGTTATGGCGCTATAGCCGCGTCGCGCCACTCATCGCGAAGTTCGGTGTCCGGAGAACATCGAGCGGGCGCGCGTCTTGACGCAAGGCGTCCGCGTGCAGCGGGTAGTAGCGCTTCAACGATTCCCCGGTGAGCAGCTTCTCGCGTAAGAACTCCTCCCACCCGTGATCCTTGAGCGTCTTCGCCACCATCTGCTCGAGCAGCGGGGCATCCAGGCGCTGCACCGCGTCAGCCAACGCATTGTCAAGCACCGCACCGCGACCGTCCGCCAAATGCGTGGCCTGCTCCTCGATCCGGCGATCGCGATGGGCACGATCATCACCCGCGCCCGACGGCTCATCCCAGAGAGCCTTGCGGACACTGCCAATGAATGACGCGATGTCCCACGAGACGATCGTCGAACTTGGTACCCGATTTGCCCGCTTGGATGCGCGATGCGCGATCCGAGGTCAGAGCGCGGCTAGCTTCTGCGCGACGCTGCGGTACAGCCCGAGGGTTCGGTCAGCCACGATCGGCAGGAACTCCGAATAATCCTCAAAAGTGAAACCAGGGAAGCACTGCCGGATCGCCGTTCGCGCATCTCGAGCTTCGTCGTTCAAGCCCATCTGGGTTAGCGCGAGAGCGTTGAAGATTGCGAGAGGCAGGAGTTCGGAGCTTGGCCCCGCTGCGGCACGACAGTCACCGTAGTCGCCCGAAAAGAAAGAGACACGCGCAACGGTGAACCGGCACCACTCTCGGGGCGTCGGATTCAGTTGCTGCGCTCTGTGAAGCATGTCCTTCGCAGCACGAAGATTGCCCGAGAGGGTAGCATACAGGTTCGCGCAGATGATCACGGCATCCGACTGGTTCCGGCCGATGGTCGCCGCGATCTCGAGAGCCGCCACCGCACCACCGATGTCTCCTGTACGCGCACGTGCGCTAGCACAATCACACAGTACCAGAGCGTCGTCCGGATCGAGGGCGTAGGCCTCTTCCAAGGCCTCCGTCTCTCGTGACAGGACCGCATCTGAAAGCGGCATCCCGAATAGCATGAAGGGTCGCTTGAGCATGATGGCCAGGGCAAGCCATGCGCGCGCGTTCGTGGGATCGAGCTCGAGAGACCTTTCGATGTGGGCAAACCCGCGCCGCGTATGCTCCTCGTCGCGCCGGCGTTCGCACGCGAGGGCGAGGACGTAGTGATCATAGGCATCAAGCTCGGAATCAGGCTTGCGTGCGGCCCGCGCTTCCTCCGCCCGCATGATGGGGCCGCGCCATGCGAACAGAGCATTGGTTGCCGCTGCCACCACTGTTTCCTGGTCGGCTTCGCGGAACATCTCGAACGCCCGAGAGCAGACCTGAACCCTCTCGGTATCTCTCACGGTGAGCCAGAGGCTCTTGGCGTCACCTCCGTTCGAAACGCCGCATTCCACCACGTAGTCAGGTCTTGTCCCATTCTCCGAATACGGGATGACGACAAACCCGGGGATCTCGGAGATCATGACCCGCAGTTGCCGTGCAAGCGGTGATACGAGGTCTTGCGAAGTATCGGTGAGCGCGACTGGCCGCACCGCCACGCTCGGACCGTGGAACTGACGCCTGCTCTCGGGGGCCCGCCTCTGGACAAGGACATCCCCAATGAGACGGAACCCGACACCGCGAACCGTCTCGATATAGCGAGGTTGACTGGCGTCATCGCCGAGCGCCGAGCGCAGATCGAAGATGTACTCCCGAACGAGGTCCGGCGTGACGTTGGTCTCGGCCCATACAGTCTGAAGGATCTCGTCGCGAGAAACGACTTGACCTCGGCGCTCGGCAAGACAGGTAAGAACAGCTCCGGCCTTGGCGGCCAACGGAACCACCTCCTGATCTCGCATCAGGGCGCTGTCGCGTTCCGAGTATATCCAGACACCCATCGCTTCACCCTGGTCACGTCAGGCTGCGCAGCCGAAAAAGCTGCAAGGCACAACCAAGATAATAGCATCGCGTGGCACAATCGTACGCAGGTTGTGTCTGAACGCTGACAGTCCGTGGGGGCGGAATCAACAAAAAATCAACGCAAGGAGGTGGCCCGCGTGAAATAACGTGTTCCGGATAGTCGATCGGCGGCGTCGGCCCGTTGGAGGCGCTGAACAGCGTAATTGACGAGTCTTCGTGGCGATCGCTCCTGAAAGCGCCCGGTGCAACCGCGGTCAAGCGAGGCGACCATGAGAATACTCGACAGTTCACCGTCTCTTGGCACCCCACCATTCGTTCGGGCCATCGTTGAGCGGCTGAACGGTCCGGGCGGCTACTACAATCTCGGCAATGCAATTGCCCTGTCCAGCGGCATCGCCTTCCAGTTTGTCAACACACCCGAGACCCAAGATCCTCTTGCACGCGTTGGCTCGTATCTTGTCGGAGACATTGGAGCGACTTGGCTGACCGTCTCGATGCTGTTTTTCTTTGCCTCCGGCGAAATGTACTACCGTGCCTGGGCCGGGCGGCAAGTCCCCGACGGCAGGCTGAACCGGCGCGGGGACCTCCTCTCGGGTTTTGGGGCGATCGCGCTTACTGTCGCCCTCATCCACTTCGGCGACATCGCCCTTGCAATCGTCGCAGGGACACTTCTTGCCGGCGGGAAGTTTGGAACAGCAATCCTTCCACCCGCAGTGTCTCCGGTAACCGGGAGACTCGACCTCAAGACTTGGCTTCGTGTTGCTGTCGTCGCAAGCCGCGTCCCTTCGCTCGCGGCGCTCAGCTTGGAGCTGGCGCGCATCATCCATGACAGAGAACCCGTCTCCAATGCGATCATGCCGTCGATCATGCTTGCCTGCTTCACACTCTGGCTATGGGCCGACGTCCTCCTCGTGCGCGGACAGCGACAGCCGTCTAGCCAAGACGACACCGATGGCCTGCGGTGAATACATTCCTGACACTTCTGGCGACCTTTTACATCTGTGATGCGATGGTCGCCGACGGACCTGTTGATCATGCGACTGAGCTTCGTTGCGCGGCAGCCTTCGAGACTCTCAAGATTGGTCTGCTGACCGACGAAGAGCGTC
>NZ_JBARZC010000198.1:0-6201 GCF_049649345.1 Henriciella sp.
TGGCACAACACTGTCAGGATCGGCGCCCTTCTTGGTCAGGACTTCGCCATGATAATTGGTCGGGATACCGCCCATATTATAATGGACCGTCGGCAGGACCGGGATCGGCTCCTTGGTGACGTCCACACCGGAGAAGACTTTCGCCGTCTCGGAGATACCCGGCAGGCGCTCGGCCAACGCTTCGGCCGGCAAGTGTTCGAGGTGGAGGTGAATATGATCATTCTCCCCGCCGACACCGCGGCCTTCGCGGATTTCGACCGTCATGGCGCGCGAGACGACATCGCGGGAGGCGAGGTCCTTGGCCGATGGGGCATAGCGCTCCATGAAGCGCTCGCCTTCGGCATTGGTGAGATATCCGCCCTCGCCGCGTGCGCCCTCGGTGATCAGGCAGCCGGCGCCATAGATGCCGGTTGGGTGAAACTGGATGAACTCTGTGTCCTGCAGCGGCAGGCCGGCGCGCAGGACCATGGCATTGCCGTCGCCCGTGCACGTGTGCGCCGAGGTACAGGAGAAGAAGGCCCGGCCATAACCGCCGGTCGCGAGGATGGTCTTCTGCGCGCGGAAGCGGTGCAGCGTGCCATCGTCGAGCTTCCAGGCCGTGACGCCGCGGCAGGCCCCTTCCTCATCCATGATGAGATCGAGCGCGAAATACTCGATGAAGAATTCGGTCTCTTCCTTGACGCACTGGCCGTAGAGGGTGTGCAGCATGGCGTGGCCGGTCCGGTCCGCCGCCGCGCAGGTGCGCTGGACCGGCGGGCCTTCGCCATACTCTGTGGTGTGGCCGCCGAACGGGCGCTGATAGATCTTGCCATTCTCATTGCGCGAGAAGGGCATGCCCCAGTGCTCAAGCTCATAGACCGCCTGAGGCGCTTCGCGGCAGAGATACTCGATCGAATCCTGGTCGCCGAGCCAGTCAGACCCCTTGACCGTGTCGTACATGTGCCAGCGCCAATTGTCCGGGCCCATATTGCCGAGCGAGGCTGCGATGCCGCCTTGTGCGGCAACCGTATGGGAGCGCGTCGGGAAGACCTTGGTGATACAGGCTGTACGAAGGCCGGCTTGCGCCGCGCCAAGCGCCGCACGCAGGCCGGAGCCGCCAGCACCGACCACCACCACATCATAGGTGTGATCAACGAATTTATAGTCAGACATATCGATCGTTTCCTTTCAGAGCGCGCCTCAGGCGCCCGCCGAAATCCAGATTTTGAGCACCGAGAGCGCGGTCGCGGCAAACAGGCCGACGCAGACGAATGTATTGAGAACAAGCAGTCCCTGCTTCATGCCCGCCTTACCGATATAGTCCTCGATAATGACCTGCATACCGAGCCGCATATGGTAGAACGCCGCACCCAGGGTGAGGATCATCAGGATCGCGTTCCAGGGCTGGGCGAGCCAGGCCGTCGCGCCGTCGAAGCCCGATTGGGTCGCCGCGATCACGGCATAGAGAAACCACGGCACGAGAAAGATCAGCGCGATTGCCGATACGCGCTGGCGGATATGGTGGTCCGTTCCGGATTTCGCAGAACCGAGGCCGCGCGCCGCCGCTGCTGGGGTCTTGTAGTTGGTGCTCATCTGAAAGCTCCCCTAGAACAGATTGGTCGCGAGCGACCAGATCGTTGCAGCCGCAATAATGGCGAGCGCGAAATTGACGACCGACCAGAGGCTCGCCGCTTTCGGGTCGAAGCCCACTTTCGGCCCGTCCCACATGAGGTGCCGGATGCCATTGAAGAGGTGGAACATGACAGACAGGAGCCAGAAGAAGAGGAGGATCTGGCCGACCGGGTGAAGCATGATGCCCTCGACGAAGCCGTATGCCTCGGGCCCTGCGCCAAGCGAAACGATCCAGGCGCTGACCAGCAGAGCGCCGAGATAATTGCCGAAACCGGTGACCCTGTGAAAAATCGAGGCGGCCATCGTCCAGTGCCACTTCCACACCGACAGGTGTGGTGACATCGGGCGTGGATCAGTCCACTCTGAACCTGACATATATTCGCTCCAGAACCTTCTGCTTTGTTATGACGGGTTCTAGATGGGTCAAACGTGGTGTCAACGCGACAAGAAAGGCAGGTACAGCAATGAGAAAATCGGTCCCGGTCATACTGTGTGCACTTGCCGCTGCGTCACTTGCCACCGCGCAGACGGCGCCCGAAGCCCCGGAGGCCGCAGAGACCGAAGCGCTTGCGCCGACGCTTGCCTCCATCGTGAGCGACTATGAGGCGCTGATGATCGCTGCGAGCCCGTCGGCAGAGGCGCGCGCCGAAGACAGGGCGCCGAGCCGCTGGGCGGATGTCTCACCGCTCTATGTGAAATCGCTGGCAGACCAGGCTCGCCTTCTGAAGGGCCGGCTGGCGGCGGTCGAGGACGAGTCCTTCGCTGAACGGGCCATCCTCGCCCACTTGCTTGAGCAGCTTATCATGGACGACCAGTTCGACACGGCTCGCCTGCCCTTTGTCGGTGACTGGGGGTTTCATGCCCAACCTTTCTTCGCTGCAAAGAATCTGAGGATCCGGACCGAGGAAGACGCCGAAGCCTGGATTCAGCGGCTCAACGATCTGCCGCGCTATTTCGATCAGAACATCGCCAATATGCGGCGCGGCATCGCGACAGGCTGGACCGCCCATGCCGATCCTATGAACACAACGATCAACCAGATCCGCGAACAGGTCGTCGCAACGCCCGAAGACAGCTCACTCTGGTCGCCTTTCGAGAATTTGCCGGACGCGCTGGATGAAGAGACGAAGGCGGCGCTGCGCACCACAGGCCGCAACAGCGTTTCCGAAGCGCTGCAGGCCTATCGCGAACTCCTCACATTCATGGAAACCGAATACGTCCCGAATGCGCGGTCCGAACCGGGCGTTTTCTCGCTGGACGGCGGGCAAGCCTATTACGATGCCGCGATCCGCAACCACACCGCCGGTGCCGGCTATACGCCGGGCGAGATCCACCAGCTCGGCCAGAGCGAAGTCGCGCGCATCCGCGCCGAGATGGAGGCGATCATCGCCGAGATCGAGTATCCCGGCACATTTGATGAGTTTCTCAATTTCCTGCGCACAGATCCGCAATTCTATGCCGATACGCCGGAAGACCTGATGGAGAAGGCCGCGCGCATTTCAAACCGCCTCGACGCGATCCTGCCAGACTATTTCGGCACATTGCCGCGCCTCACCTATGGCGTCGAACCTGTGCCGGCTGACATCGCGCCTGGCTATACGACGGGGCGCTATTCAGGCGGCGATCCAGAAGAGGGCATTTCGGGGACCTATCTGGTCAACACCTACGCGCTAGACCAGCGCCCGCTGTATGAACTGCCTGCGCTCTCGGCCCATGAAGCCGTCCCGGGGCATCATCTGCAGATCGCGCTGGCCCAGGAGATGGAAGACGTGCCGCGTTTCCGCCAGCAATATTATGCGACGGCCTTTGGCGAAGGCTGGGGGCTTTATGCCGAGAAACTTGCAGGCGAGGCCGGCATCTACCAGACGCCCTATGAGCGGTTTGGCCAGCTGTCCTATGAGATGTGGCGCGCCTGCCGCCTCGTCGCTGACACAGGCCTGCACTGGTATGGCTGGTCACGCGAAGAGGCCGAGACGTGTTTCGTTGAGAACTCCGCCCTCGCCCCGCTCAATATCGAGACCGAAGTAACCCGCTATATCGGCTGGCCCGGACAGGCGACGGCTTACAAGGTCGGCGAGTTGAAAATCCTCGAGCTGCGCCAGCAGGCCAAGGACGCGCTCGGCGATGAATTCGACATTCGCGCCTTCCATGATGCCGTTCTGGGTCAGGGCTCCCTGCCGCTCGATGCGCTCGAGACAAGTATTGAAGACTGGATCGAAGGGCAGACAGCACCCTCAGCTCCACCGGCAGGTGCCTCGACACCATGAAACTGACGATAATCGAAACCGGCCTGCCGCCCGAACCGCTGCGGCAGCATTGGCCACGCTATCCGGCCATGTTCCATGAGCTCATTGCACCGCACATGCCGGGCCTGGAGACCGAAGCCGTATCGGTCGTGACCGGCGAGGCCTTTCCTGACCTCGATGAGACAGAGGCCATCCTCGTCACCGGCTCTGCCGCGGGCGTCTACGAGATCCATCCCTGGATGCAGCCCCTGTTCAATTTCATCCAGCGGGCTGCGGCAAAGACCATCCCGCAGATCGGTATCTGCTTCGGCCATCAGGCGGTTGCCAAGGCGCTCGGCGCAAAGGTCGGCAAGTCGGACAAGGGCTGGGGCATCGGCCGCCACACTTATCAGATATGCGAGCGCCCGGCCTGGATGGGCGGATATGACCGGGAGACATTCTCTCTCGGCGTCAGCCACCAGGACCAGGTCGAGAGTCTGCCGCCCGGCGCCAGCGTCGTGGCTGCCTCGGACTTCACCCCATTTGCCGTGCTCGACTATGGCGACGTGCCTGCCATCAGCTTTCAGGGCCATCCGGAATTTGCGAGTGGCTTCAGCTGCGCACTTTACAACGTCCGGCGCGGTACCGCGTTTAGCGCACAGGCTGTCGATGAGGCCTGCACCAGCCTCGACCGCCCCATCGACAACGCCCTCGTTGGCGCGTGGATCGCGAATTTCCTGAAGCAGCACAATCGCGCCTGAGAAAAGGACCCCCGAGACTGGAAATGCGTTGCACTTCTGTGCCAATTGAGCCCAGCAGATTTTAAGGAGACACGGCCCATGATGCCGAAACCGCGCGCCGACATTGCCCCGAACTCGATCGAATTCGAGACCCTGCCGCTCGTGAAGCCGACCGGGTTCCGCGAGTATGATGCGCGCTGGTGGTTTGGCGGGCCGGGTCATGAAAAGCCGCCAGAGCTTAACCTCCTCGGCGTTGAAGCGCTCGGCCTCGGTATGGCGACTCTGTTTCACGAACTGGGCGTCGAGCCGAAAGTGGTTACCGGTCATGACTTCCGTTCAATCTCGCTCTCAATCAAGAATGCGCTGAAGCTTGGTCTCGTGGCGGGCGGCTGCGAAGTGCTTGATGTCGGCATGGCGCTGAGCCCAATGGTCTATTGGGCGCAGTTCGAGCTCGAAGCCGATTGCTGTGCCATGGTGACAGCGAGCCACAATGAGAACGGCTGGACGGGCGTGAAGATGGGCGCCAACAAGCCGCTGACCTTCGGGCCAGAAGAGATGGGCCGGCTGAAGGAAATTGTCCTGAACGGTGACTTTCAGCCCCGTGCAGGCGGCGGCTCGTTCCGCGTCGACGGGATGCGCGAGAAATACATCGCTTCGGTCTCTGAAGGCGTCAGCCTGAAAAGAAAGATCAAGGTCATCGCCGCCTGCGGCAACGGGACGGCCGGTGCCTTCGCGCCCGATGCCCTTCGCGCCATGGGCGCCGAAGTCGTCGAGATGGACTGCACTCTCGATAACACCTTCCCGAAATACAACCCGAACCCCGAAGACAGCGAAATGCTTCACGCCATGGCCGAAGCCGTCAAAGAGCAGGGCGCTGATGTGGCGCTCGGCTTCGACGGCGACGGCGACCGGTGCGGCGTGGTCGACAATACGGGGGAGGAAATCTTCGCCGACAAGATCGGCCTGATGCTGGCGCGCGATCTTTCGAGGGTGCATCCCGGCGCGAACTTCGTCGTGGATGTGAAATCGACCGGCCTCTACAAGACTGACCCGGTGCTGAAAGAAAACGGCTCCACCGTCGACTATTACAAGACCGGCCATTCCTACATCAAACGCCGCACGACCGATCTCGGTGCGCTCGCAGGTTTTGAAAAGTCAGGCCACTTTTTCTTCCGCCCGCCGATCGGGCTTGGCTATGATGATGGCATCGTCGCTGCCGCTGCGATCCTGCAAATGCTCGACCGCAACCCTGACAAGACGATGGCAGACCTCAAATCCGAACTTGGCGTCGCCTATACCTCGCTCACCATGTCGCCGCACTGCGATGACGAGATCAAGTACGATGTGATCGACAAGATGGTCGCCGAATATGAAGGCATGGCCGGCGGCGAAATCCTCGGTCGCAAGATCGTCGATGTGAACACCGTCAATGGCGCACGCGTCACACTGGAAGACGGCTCCTGGGTGCTGGTCCGCGCCTCATCCAACAAGCCGGAACTGGTGGTGGTTGTCGAAAGCCTTCAGTCCGAAGACGACATGCGCGACCTCTTCCACAAGGAAGTCAAACCCCGGCTTGGCAAGCATCAAGAAGTCGGGGCCTATAATCAGGAAATCTGATCTAGGCC
>NZ_JBARZC010000199.1:0-6673 GCF_049649345.1 Henriciella sp.
TGCAAGCTGCGTGATAAAGCTCCGCTCCCCAGCCGATTTCTCGAGCGCTTCGGACAAAACTGAATCAAGGGCTACAAGAAGCGGCGTCGCATTCTCCTGAATGGCGCGGCGGCGTTCGGACCGGCGATAATCGGAAATAGCCTCCGGCGTTGGCCTGTTCTCATTCGAACCCAGCCTGCGGTCTACAGAGATCAGCTTCGCTCTATAGAACACGACGGCATTGCCATCCTGAGCGCGCCGTTCAAACACCGCTCTGCGGCCGGTTTCATCGGTTGTGGTCTCTATCCCGAAGCCGGACGCAATGAAGGACTCGTCGACAACGGAGAACTGACCTTCCGATTCCGGCAGCGCCAGTCTCAGGGTTACGGGATCGCCGTCTCCCCGGAAGGAGACCTTCGCCTCGAGGGTCCACGTATCGGAATCAAGATCAGGCGCGACCGGAAAGCCGAGTTGCGTGACCTTGTAAAAGAAGATGCCGAGAGCCGTCGCGATAAGAACGCCGACAATGATTAGCAATTGTGTGCGTTTCACCCGTAGACTCCGCTCATCCCATCAGATCGCCAGGCTATTTCTAGCTGCAGCGCGCTTTCTTGGTATAGATTTCTCCAGAGTCGACAATAATTCCCGCTTTTTTCAACATATTTCTGCCGATCAGCGTCTCATAATTGAAGTGTGCACGGTCTGCGAGTGTGACCTCATCTTCAATGAGACGTCCGCCAAGGCAGAATTCCAGATCGACGACCGGGCGATACAGCACGCCACCTTTTTTGGTCTTGATCGCCGCCCAGCGCACGACTTCGGTTTCGATCGTTCGTTCGTCGCCATCCTCGTTGATGACTTTGAAGACAATGTCGCGGTCCTCATCTTCGTCGTCGAATTTCTTGCGATCGGGTTTGGACAGGATTTCTGCGTGAATGGACGATGTCGTCGCGCCTGTGTCCAGCTTGGCATCAAGCTCAATATCGAGGTCGGCGATCCGGACGTGCTCGAGCCATCCGAGGAGATGTTTGTCATCGTCGTCTGACTTGCTGTCACTGAAGGCCGGCATTGCCGCGAAGGTGAGGGCAAGAGATGCGGCGACACACTTATAGACTTTCATATCGATTCCTTTGGGTCTTTCCTGCGCGCGCCCTTCAACATCCAAATTGTGATCAAGGCATGGCAAGCACTGCTGACCATGCATTCATCAGGCTTCGGTGAAATCCCGGACCATCTTGTTGACGGCGCCATAGTCGATCTTTCCGGTGCCGAGAACGGGTATCTCGTCTACATGATAGACCTTTCGCGGCACTGAAAGTTCCGAAACGCCGTGAGATTGCGACCAGGCCATGATCGCGCCGCGGTCTGCCGTTTGCGATGTTGTGAACAGAATGATCTGCTCGCCTTTGCGCGAATCAGGAATGGCCGCCGCAGCATGCATGTCATCTGGCCAGATCGCACTCGCACAGTTTTCCACGACAGACAAAGACACCATCTCACCGCCAATCTTGGCAAAGCGTTTCACCCGCCCGCGGATCCAGATGCAGCCATCCTTGTCAATTGAAACGATGTCGCCGGTATCATGCCAGCCCTCATCGGTTGGGTCGATGACGCCCGGATTGCTCGGCCTCATATAGCCAAGCATCACATTCGGCCCGCGAATCCTGAGTTTGCCGCCATCCTCGATGCCCTCGACAGGGACAAGTTCATGTTCGACGCCCGACATGAACTGGCCAACCGTGCCTGGCTTGTTCATTTCCGGCCTGTTGGCCGCAACGACAGGGGCCGCTTCAGTTGCGCCATATCCTTCGAGAATTTCGATATCGAACTTGCGCCTGACAAGCTGGCGGGTCTCGTCCTTGACGCGCTCGGCGCCGCAGACTGCTAGGCGCACCGAATCCATATCACCCTCCTCGCCCGCCCGCGTGTATTGCGAGATAAATGTGTCTGTGGCGAGCAGGATGGTAGACCCTGTCAGGCGAATGCGTTTTGCAATCTCCCTCGGCTGCAAGGGCGTAGGGTGGAAAACCGCTTTCACGCCCGCCGCAATGGGCAACAGGGCGCCCACTGTAAGACCGAAGCAGTGAAAGGTCGGAAGAGGGTTGAAGACTGTATCCGTTTTTGGATTGAGGCCGATATGCGCGCGGACCTGTTCGACATTGGCGATAATGTTCTGATGGCTTAACGCGACGCCTTTCGGCTCGCCTTCTGTTCCTGACGTGAACAGGATTACACCGGCCTTGCGATAGTCTGGCCTGGAGTGAAACATGCCCGGAAAGACCGGGCCAATCGCGCCAACCAGCTTGTTCTTGAGGCTGAGCGACTCGCGGACGTCTTCCAGATAGATGATTTCGGCGTGTTCTTCGAGCGCGCTGATGAGCGGTTCGAGATTGGCGAGTTCGACAAATTTGCGGGCCGTCACAATCTTCGACACCTGAGCCGCTTTCATGGACGAGAGAAGGTTCGCAGATCCGGCCGTGAAATTGAGCATCGCCGGAACACGACCGGCGGCCAGGATGCTCAGAAATCCGATAACGGCGCCGGCACCGGTTGGCAGCATGATGCCCATCGATTCGGATTTGGACGTGGTCGCCCTCAATGCCGATCCAAGCGCAAATGACGCCCGGATGATTTCAGTGTATGTGAGCTCCCGCTCGTCGCCATCAACGATAGCGACCTTTGATCCGCCAAACTCTTTCTTCGCGCGTAATATCGCAGAGAATATATCGATCCTGGTGCGTTTGACGTTGAATGCGATCGGAGAGGGGATGTTGGACATAAGCGACCTTCACCTTTGGAATTTTGTAATTATTTCTGAAACAGATTGTCACATTCAGTGACTGAAGCAAACGCCCAGTCGCATTCACGGAAGATGAGCCATGCCGAATCAAGGCTTGATGGCAAAGCACTTGGAGACCAATTAAGGGCTATGGTTACACTGATTGATGGCAAGCCAACATTTCGGCACCCGGAAAAGCGCAATCGGCCCGACACGCCCGTGCTGCGAAAACCGGACTGGATCCGCGTAAAAGCGCCAACAAGCAAGGGCTTTGCGGAGACACAGGAGATTGTCCGGTCCAAGGGATTGGTGACGGTATGCCAGGAGGCCGGCTGCCCGAATATCGGCGAGTGCTGGACCAAAAAACATGCGACCATGATGATTTTGGGCGAGGTGTGCACACGCGCCTGCTCGTTCTGCAATGTCTCCACAGGCAAGCCTTCACCTGTCGACCATGATGAACCCCGCCGCGTGGCCGAAGCGGTTGCCGAGATGGGGCTGGAGCATGTTGTGATAACCTCTGTTGACCGGGATGATCTCGAAGACGGCGGCGCGCTTCACTTCGTGGCAGTCATAGAGGCTATCCGGGCCGCTTCACTGGGCACAACGATTGAAATCCTGACGCCAGACTTCCTGCGCAAGGATGGCTGGGAGAACCGGGTCATCGATGCGGCGCCCGACGTGTTCAATCACAATCTCGAAACCGTCCCGCGCCTCTATCTCTCTATCCGGCCCGGCGCGCGCTATTACCATTCGATCCGCCTTCTGGAGCGCGTGAAGCAGCGCGATGCGAACCAGTTTACCAAATCCGGCTTGATGGTCGGTCTCGGGGAGACGAAGGAAGAAGTGATGCAGGTGATGGATGACATGCGCTCTGCCGGCATCGATTTCCTCACCATCGGCCAGTATCTGCAGCCGACCCGCAAGCACGCAGCCGTCGACCGCTTTGTTCATCCGGACGAGTTCAAGGCCTATGAAGAAATCGCCCGATCCAAAGGCTTTCTCATGGTCTCGGCCTCGCCGCTGACCCGGTCGAGCTATCATGCCGGAGAAGACTTCGCTAAACTGAAAGCCGCCAGGCTGAGTGCGAACGCCTGAACTGACGTGCCCAAACTTTCAAAGACACTCATCATCAGGCACCGGCCTGATCAGATATTCGAGCTTATATCCGATGTCGGGCGGTATCCGGAGTTCATCAAATGGATTCGCACGATGCGGGTGATGAACAAGCGGGAAGCCGATGGCCGGACGCTGTTTCGAGGTGAAGCGAGCGTCGGCTTCAAGGGATTTTCGGAGCGCTTTGCCACAGATGTGGTCGCCGACCCGGCGGCAAGGTCCATCAAGGTCGAGCTTGCACATGGACCGTTCAAACGCCTGAATAACACTTGGGACCTGAAGGCGGATGCGGACGACAATACCGTCATCGACTTCTTTATTGATTACGAGTTCCGCAACCCGGTCCTGTCCCTGCTCGCGCGGGCGAATACTGAGCTGGCGGTCAACAAGATTATGAACGCTTTCAGGCAGGAAGCAGACCGGCGCTATGGTGGCGCTCCCTAAGGGATCTGCTTGCGGATCATTTCGAGCGCAGTTTCAAGTGATGCGAGCCTGACCTGATCACGGCCGATGTCACCGAAGTAGCAGGCTTCGTGAAGAACCGCCTTGTTCTCGCGCGCGCAGGCAATGTGAACCGTCCCAACAGGCTTCATCGGTGTCCCGCCGCCCGGCCCGGCTACCCCTGTAATCGCAACTGACAGATTTGCGCGGCTATGCTCCAGCGCGCCTTCTGCCATGAGCCGCGCGACAGCTTCCGAGACGGCGCCATAGTCGGCGATCATGTCGCCCGGAATCCCCAACACTTCTTCTTTGGCGCGATTAGAGTAGGTCACAAATCCGCGCTCGAACACGTCGGACGAGCCCGAGAATTCTGTAAAAAGTCCGGCCAGCAAACCGCCCGTGCAGGATTCGGCGGTTGCGATCTTGATGCGCCTTTCGCGCGCCTCATCCGAGACAAGCAGGCAGAGATTTCGAAGTCGGTCTGGAAACATGGCTTAACTCACTGAGCTTGTGCGAATAAGGGTAGCGACCGCTTGCGCGGCGATGCCTTCGCGCCGTCCTGTGAAGCCAAGGCCTTCCGTTGTAGTTGCTTTCACGCTCACCACTTCAAGCGAAACGCCACAGACGTCTGCCGTTTTCTGTCTCATCGTCTCCCGGTTCGGCTTGATCTTCGGCGCTTCGCAGATGATCGTAATGTCACACTGTCCCAGTTCCCAGCCGCGTTCGGTGGCAAGCTTGAGCGCATGCTCAAGAAATATCCCCGAATTCGCATTCTTCCACTTATCGTCGCTGGGCGGAAAATGATCGCCAATATCGCCGAGAGCCAAGGCACCCAGAATAGCATCCGTGAGGGCGTGCCAGCCGGCATCGGCATCAGAGTGGCCCGCAAGCCCGAACTCATGCGGAATGTCGGTCCCGCAGAGAGTCACATGATCGCCAGCCTCGAACTTGTGGACGTCATAGCCAGTGCCCACGCGAACAGGCAGTGAGGTGGGGCTTAGGAGATTTTCCATACGCGAGAAATCCTCCGCATAAGTGATCTTGTCGAGTCCATGTTCGCCATCGACCAGCTCGACCTTGAGGCCCAGTTTCTCAACCGCGGCAAGATCATCAACCAGGTCGTCCTCGCCGCGGCTCAATGCCGCCTGGATCTGGCCATACCGGAAGGCCTGCGGTGTCTGAATACGATAGAGGTCTGCACGGTCCACCGTTTCAAGCTTGCCGCTGCTTTGGCGCTTCAGCGCGTCGCTCACCGGAAGGGCGGGCACCGCAGCATCGGCCTCATCCAGAGCGCTGACGAGCTTTTGGATCAACGCGTTGCTCAGGCCGGGGCGGGCAGCATCGTGGATCAGGACGGCATCATCTGGCGCGGCATCTAGACTTTGCAGGCCTGACAAAACGGAGAGGGTCCGTGTTGCGCCGCCTTCTACGACTTGCAGTTTGCCGTTGGAGCGCTGCGTCTCAATGCTGTGAGCGCCTGACGCGGGCAGAACGAGACAGACAGATGTGACGTGCGCGCTCTTTAGGCACACATCTAGAGACCACTGCAAAACCGGCTTGCCACCAAGCAGGCGAAACTGCTTTGGCGTGTCACCTGGCGCACGGGACCCCCGTCCGGCCGCAACGATTATGACGTGCGTTTTCATCTGACTAGCCAATAGTCGTGTTGATGCACATTGGCCACAGGTCGATTGCGAAAGCGCGTCCGGCATCCTGATGATCTATTGTGCAATGCAATATTATGAGAGACACAAAATCATGAGCAGTGTGCACAAAAATCTGGCAGAGCATGTTTGGCTGGCCCCGATGTCGGGTTCGACCGATGCTGCTTTCCGCCGTCAGGCCGTCCGTTTCGGCGCAGAAGCCGTGGTCTCCGAGATGGTGGCCGGCGAAGCTCTGTCTGCCGCAAGGCCTGATATGGTGCGCCGCACCTGCCGGCATGAGGGCAAGGGCCGCTGGATTGTGCAACTGGCGGCGCGCCGCCCGGACGATATGCGGGCAGGGGCGGCGCTGCTTGCCGAAGCGGGTGTCGATCAGATCGATATCAATATGGGCTGTCCATCAAGGCAGGTCACCGGCGGCCAGTCCGGATCGGCTCTGATGAGAGAACCCGATCTCGCAATAGCTATCATCGAAGCCGCGCTGGAGGGGGCGAACGGGCGCCCCGTGTCGCTCAAGATGCGCCTTGGCTGGAATGACCAGCTGCGCAATGCGCCTGAAATCGCGAGACAGGCTGAAAAGAGCGGTGTCTGCATGATTACCGTTCATGGCCGAACACGATGCCAATTCTACAAGGGACGGGCTGACTGGGGCAGGATTAGCGACACCGTCGCGGCCGTCGACCTTCCTGTCATTGCC
>NZ_JBARZC010000200.1:0-3999 GCF_049649345.1 Henriciella sp.
GATGCAGACGATTGCGCCTGCGATTGCGAAAGCGGCGACGTTTGGCGGCGTGGCGGCCTGGATGGTGTCGCGCAATTCGGCGAGCCGGGCGCAGGTCCGCCGCCTGGTCACGAATATCGGCTCGGACCCGGACAGGGTGGACGGCGAATCCTATTCGACCTTGCTGCGCCGACAGGGCCACGTCCAGGGCGCGCTGATGATGATGGCGCACTGGAATCTGAGCACGCTCAAACGCGATTGCGAGCGCATCCACATCCCTGCCGTCTACATCGCCGGGGCCGCTGACAAGGCCGTGCCGCCGCGAATTTCGAAAGAGGCTGCTGGACGAACCCCTCAGGGAAGCTATCTTGAGCTGGAAGCGCTTGGCCATCTGGCCCATGAGGAGGCCCCCGAGACGGTAGCAAACGTCATAAGGGGCGAATGGGACCGACTGAAAGTGAGCCAGTGAGCCCTGCCAGCGACCCGGCCAATACCGCTTCCTGGCATCAATCCGGGAGGGATCGGATATGGTAGAGCTGCCGCAGGAACACCCCAAACGGGTTGAACTCAGCAATGAAGTGCATGCGCGCCCGCCGCATCCGGTCACGGCGCCGGCGAAAATCTCCTGTATCGCGCTGACGACCGAGCGCCCGTTTCACGATGATGACCGGGCCTATGTCGAAAAGCTGACAAAGCGGTTTGGCGCCCCAGCGCCTGAGCCCGGCAAGAAATATCACAAGGTCGACATGGATGGGGTGACCCTGGTCTGGGAGCATCATACCGAATTCATGCGCTACACCGTCATCATCGAGGGCGATGCGAAGCCTTACAAGACGGCGCTGGAGGCGCTTCCGAATGACTGGCTGACCAAGATGCCGGGCCAGCTGATCAGCGCAGTGCATCTCGATCTGGTGCGCGCTTCGGACCGCGAGGAGATGATTTCGGAGGCGAAGGCCTATTTCCCCTCGCAAAGCCTGATCGGGGCGGAAGTGGCTGGCGGCCTTGGCCTGGTGGCGACGGATTTCCGCCTGCATGATGATGGTTTCAGCCGCTATATCGTGCTCGACAAGGGCATGTCGGATGCGCATTTCGGGCGGACGATCCAAAGGCTGCTCGACATCGAGACCTACCGTGTGATGGCGCTGCTGGCGCTGCCCATGGCGCAGGATCTGATCCTCAAACTGTCGGGCTGGGAGTATGGGCTGTCGCAGATAACGTCTGAAATGTCAGACCCGGAACTCGACAATGATACCGACCTGCTGGAGCAGCTGACCACGCTGCAGGCGGCGATCGAGCTTGGCTATGCGCAGAGCCAGTTCCGCTTTGGCGCGGCCTCGGCCTATTACGCGCTCGTCCAGCGGCGAACCTCCGAGCTTCGCGAATCGCGCGTCACAGACATGCAGACCTTCGCCGAATTCATTGAGCGCCGTCTCGCTCCGGCCATGCGAACGAGCAGTTCTGTCGAAGGCCGGATGCAGACGCTGTCGCAACGCGTCGACCGGGCAACGCAGCTTCTCTCGACCAAGGTGAACATCTCGCTTGAGCAGCAGAACCAGCGCCTGATGGAGAGCATGGACAAGCGCGCCGCGCTCCAGCTGCGCCTTCAGCAGACGGTGGAAGGCCTGTCGATTGCCGCGATCAGCTATTACCTGATCGGGCTGGTCAATTATGTCGCCGAAGCGATTGCCTATGGCAGTCCGGGCACCAACCCCAAGCTCATCACCGGTATCGCCGTGCCCTTTGTCCTGGGGCTGACCGCCTTCGGCGTCTGGCGCATGCGCAAGCATATCGAGAAGGAAAACCCGCCCGCCGATCGCGACTAAAGACTTGCAGAATCCGGGTGGACAGTGTTCTGTGTAAACCAATGGGTACACATGTCGATATCCGGCCCGCCGGGGTCCTGGGCGAAACGGCGCCGACTGCGCTGGTCATCGGATCGGGATTTGGCGGGCTCGCTGCGGCTGTCAGGCTCGGCGCACGCGGATACAGGGTGAAAGTCGTCGAGCGGCTGGACCAGCCCGGCGGACGGGCGCGCGTGTTCTGCCAGGACGGGTTCACCTTCGATGCCGGCCCGACCATCATCACAGCGCCCTTCCTGTTCGAAGAGCTCTGGACTCTGGCCGGTGAGCGGATGAGCGATCATGTCGAGGTCAAGCCGATCGAGGGCTTTTACGACATCCGGTTCGATGATGGCGATGTGTTCCACTATTCGGGCGACCCGGTCGCCATGCGCGCCGAAGTCGAGCGGTTTTCGCCGTCTGATGTGAAGGGCTATGAGCGCTTCATGCAGCGCTCGGCCGAGCTTTGCCGGACCGCCTTTGAAGAGATGGGGCATGTCTCCTTCGGCAATGTCGCTGACATGCTGAAAGCCGCGCCGGACATTGTCCGTTTTGGCGGGCTGAAGTCGATGTACAATATCGTGGCGAGCTACATTAAAGATGAGAAGCTGCGCGTCGTGTTCAGCTTTCACCCGCTGCTGATCGGCGGCAATCCGCTGACGGCGAGCGGGGTCTATGGGCTGATCCCGCATCTCGAGCGAGAATGGGGTGTCCACTACGCCGTTGGCGGGACAGGCGCGCTGGTGCGCGGGCTGCAGGCGCTGATCGAGCGCCAGGGCGGGTCCTTTGAATTTGGCCAGGACGTTGATGAAATCCTCGTCGAGCAGGGCAGGGCGGCCGGTGTGCGCCTCGCAGACGGGCGAAAGCTCTATTCCGATATCGTCGTCTCGAATGCCGATTCGGCGACAACCTTGCGCGATCTTCTGCCCTCATCGGCCCGCCGGCGCTGGTCGCCCAAAGCGGTCGACAAGGCGAAGATCTCGATGGGGCTGTTCGTCTGGTATTTCGGCACCAAGCGGCAGTTTCCGGAGGTCGCTCACCACACCATCCTCCTCGGTCCGCGCTATCAGGGCCTGCTCAAGGACATCTTCCAGCATCATAAACTGTCTGAGGATTTCAGCCTCTATCTGCACCGCCCGACGAGCCGCGACCCGTCTCTCGCGCCGCCTGGATGCGATGCGTTTTACGTCCTTTCGCCAGTGCCCAACCTCGAAGGCGATGTGGACTGGGCGAAGATGGCGGAGCCCTATCGCAAATCCATAGAAAAGCGGCTGTGTGAAACCGTCATGCCGGGGCTCGATGAGGCGATCATGTCGTCGCGGCTGCTGACGCCGCCCGATTTCGAGACCGATTATCGCGCCTATCGCGGCGGCGCGTTCAGTTTTGAACCGGTGCTAACGCAAAGCGCCTGGTTTCGCCCGCACAACCGGCTCGGCGCGGTTGAAAATCTGTTTCTTGTTGGCGCCGGCACGCATCCGGGCGCCGGTGTGCCCGGCGTGCTGTCTTCTGCGCGCGTCCTAGATGAGGTGGTGCCTGATGCCAGCCAGTTTGCCTGATCCGCGTGTCGGCTTCCCCCAGGATTTTGGCCATTGCCGCCGGATGATCAAGACAGGTTCGAAGAGCTTTCACTTTGCCTCGCTGATGCTGCCGGCGGACATAAGGAAGGCCGCTTTTGCCACCTATGCCTTCTGCCGGCTCGCCGATGACGAGATCGATCTCGGTAGCGACCCGGCCGCAGCGCTCGACCAGCTGTCTGAGCGCCTCGATCTCATCTATGCCGATAAGCCAGCCGACAGCCCGATCGACCGGGCCTTCTGCCATGTGGTGCGGGCCTATGATCTGCCGCGTGCGCTGCCAGAGGCGCTGCTTGAGGGTATGCGCTGGGACAGTGAGGGGCGGACCTATCAGACGCTCGATGATCTGCTTGATTATGCCGCGCGTGTGGCCGGGTCCGTCGGGGCGATGATGACGGTGCTGATGGGCAACCGCACGGGCGTCGCCGCAGCGCGGGCCTGCGACCTCGGCCTCGCCATGCAGCTGACCAATATTGCCCGCGATGTCGGGGAGGATGCGCGCGCCGGCCGGCTCTACCTGCCGCTCGACTGGATGGCAGAGGCCGGTATCGACAGACACGTGTTTCTCGCCCGGCCTATTGCTTCGGCTGCGGTGCGCGGGCTTGTGA
>NZ_JBARZC010000201.1:0-3835 GCF_049649345.1 Henriciella sp.
GATCAATCTTCACATTGAGATTGATTGTGATGGGTTCGGTCGGCGCCTGCAACTTTACAGTCGGTGAGCAGGCAGCGAGAGAGGCTGCAAGCGCAGCGGATATCAGTACGGGTCGGGTCACATTCAGATCCTTCATAACAATACCAGTGTGGCGCATTCCGCCTGAACGTCAATTGAATAGACGTGTAGCTGTCATTCAGATGGCGCCTCTGCGGCGGCCGCCTCGGCGCGGGCTTTGGCCGACTGGGCCGTCACGTCTGCGAGCCAGTCGCTGGTGGTCAGGCTGCGGCCGGTACGGATCAGCTGCATCAGCTTGGAATCAATGCCGATATTGAAGGCAAAGGGAGCGCCGTCCAGCACTTCCGGCGACTTGCCGACAAGGCGCAGCGTGATCAGCATGTCACCGCTGAGATTGCCGTCCGCGCCAAGTTCCAGCACCGAGAAGCGGAAATCCTTCAAGGCTTCGAAGGCAAGGCTGACCCGTTCATCGGCTTCAGCGGCCGCGTCTGCCACTTCGCCGGTATAGGCGAGCGTTCCGCCTTCGCTGTCGGCCGTCAGGCTTGCATTGCGGATATAGGCATTCGGGCCGACAATCTCGACCGGGAACGCGCCTGAGACCGTGCCATTGGCCTTGATGTCGGGCAGGCTGAAGGCCTTGACGATGTCTGTCAGTTCAAGCGCCTGAGCACTAATTTCGATAACATCGCGCGTGCCGGCAACCGACCAGGTCGATCCGCCCGTATAAAGCTCGCCGCCTGCAAACGGCCAGCGCGCATCCTCGATGGTCGCTTCGGTCCCATTGGTCAGTTGGAACCGGATCACGCCATCGTTAAGTTCAATGCCGGGATTGATCTCGCCAAGGCGGATTTCCTGGCCGGGGCCGGTTGTCAGCGTCATGATGTCGGTAAAGTCGATCCGGCCATTGACGTCGTTGACCGCGCCGAGCCGCAGCGTGTCGAACCCGAAATTCTCCACAGCCACCCAGCCCGTTCCGCTCGTCTTGCCTGAGGCGATATCGAAATTGGCGCCGCCGCGCAGCGTGCCGCGGGCGTTCGACAAAAAGCCGCGCACACGCTCGCTGAGCGCGGTCGGCTGGAAACGCCGGGGCTCGAAGGTCAGATCCGGGGTCGAGACAGAGGCCGTGCCATCGAGGCTCAACAGGTCGAGGTTGAGCGTGATATCGGCGATCTTGCGGCCTGCGGCACGGGTCGTGACCGGCCCGGTGAGTAGCATGACACCTTCCTGGAATTCGGCCGACAGGTCGCCGATCAGCGGCACGTAGAGGGGATCGTCGCCCCGGTCGCGGACAGTGACCTGTTTGGCTTCGGCCACGCCCCGAAGGCCTGAAGCTGGCAGGGTGGCATCCAGGCTTAGGCTGTCGAGGGCGATCTCGGCAGGCACGAGCGTGCCGTCGAATTCAGTCACCCCCGTCGAGGCCCTGAGCGAAACAGGGCTTGTCGTCTGCAGATGGATTTCCGGGTCAGTCGATGTCAGGCTCAATGTCTTTTCGCCGATCGACATTGGCAAAGACATGCGGCTGCCTTTCAGGTCGATGCGGGCGGTCTTCGTGGCCGACCAGTCGAGCACGGCATTGTCGAGCGATAGCGTGCCGGAGGCGTTCTCGCTTCTGAACGGGACGTCGGCCGCGCCAAGGTCGATCGTGCCGGCCGAGCCGCCTGAAATCGGGCGGACGACACGGCCATCGCGCGGGCAGAGCTGCAGGCTGACCGGATCGACCGCATAACCGCCGGTGGCGATGCCTTCGCTGTCGAGGCCGAGACAGTTTGTGTTGTAGGTCTGTACACGCAGGCTCGCCCCGCCGGCTGCATCGATGCCGCCGAACAGGCGTGTATCAGCGAGCTGGAGCCCGTAAAGGCTGCCATCGAAGGCGATCTCGCCGACGGTTTTCAGGCGTGGAATTCCATCGCTGCGCTGTAGCAGCAGCTCGTTGAGTTCGGCGCTCAGCGTCAGCCCGCCTGCCGTCCAGGGCGCGATCTCCACCCCGCCGGTTTCCACGCTCAGAGAGGTATCGTCGATCCTGGCGCGCTTCAGGTCGATGCTGGTCTCTGGCAGGCCCGGTCCGTCGAGCGTCAGCAGGCCTTCAAGTTCGACCGCTTCGTCAGCGATGTTGAGCGCCGGCCGGCCCGCCGCGGGCACCAGGGACAAGGCCGTCCCGTTGGCGCTCTCCACCGAGAGCGCGCGTGTCGAGACGAGCGACCAGTAGCCGCCTTCGCTCAGCTTGCCGCTGAACCCGGTTCCGCCCTGCATGCCCTCAAGGGCCGCCGACAGGCCTGCGCGCAGCGAGGATGAATGCCTTTCGAATGGCCCGCCAATATTGAGATTTGTAAGGATTTGAGTGCGATAGGGCTCTGGAACACTGAGAGCTTCAAAGCTGAGATCGCCCTCTGTCTCTCCGGCAGAAAGATCGCGCTCAAGCGAGGCCTGGCCGCTCAGCGTGGCACTTTCGGCCGTAACGTCCGGGCGCGCCACATCGCGTACGACGAGACCGTAGGAGGCATCCAGTTCGCCCGACTTTGTGCGCTGGACATCGAGTGTGAGTTCGCTCTCGCCCGCTGAGCTCTCTTTCCATACGGCCGTCTGCGCGCTCGCTTCGATGGTGGCAGACCCGATTGTGTCAATCCAGGACGCCTCATCGTCAGTATTGCCCCTCAGCGAGACCGAGCCTTCGATTTCGGCGGCCTCGACCGACAGGCCCGGGCGGCTGAACGTGTCGGCCTTTGCCGTCCAGTTCAGAACCGGGCGCAGGCCTTCTGCCATGGCGGCGCTGATCTTGATGTTTGTGGCAGAGAGGTCGTCGAACTCTGCCTGCTCAAGATCGAATTCGGCATCGCCGTCGAGCTTGATCCCGATCAGCGAGACATTGATGTGTCCCTCGCGGATGACGAGACGGTTGCCCTCGCTTTCAAGCTCGACCGGCTCGATCTCAGCCTCGAAATCGAGGAGCATCGGCATCTGGCCCCTGGCGCGGCCCAGGATGACAAGCGGGCCGGCCGGCGTGTCGAGTTCTACGCGCGCGTCCTGGACCTCGAATTCGGGCGAGGGGCCTGTGCTTTCGCCGCCCCCGAGCTGCTCAAGCCCGCCAAAGGAGGTCGATCCATCCTCCCCTCCATAGCGCCCGCGCAGGACAGGGGAGGTGACGCGGATCGATTTGACCTGCGGCGGCTGGAAAAGACCCGGCCAGACAAGATCTAGCTGCGCCTCGCGGGCTTCCAGCGGCGTCTCACCGGCTTGCGTCCGGATTGAAAGGTCGCTGACAGCCGCGCCGGAAAGGCCGAGTTCGGTGATGTCGGCCTCGCAAGTGAGTGATTGCGAGGTGCACCATTTCTGGACTGCATAATCTGCGATCTGGATGCGCAGCAGCCAGGCGGCGAGCAGCCCGCCGATCAGGAGCAACAGCACCAGTCCCAGCCAGAATGGCCATTTCCGCCAATTTAGCAGGGTGCTGCGCATACCCAAACCTGCCTGAAAGTTAACATAATTTGCTGCATAATCATGCAGAAGCCATCTTGCATACGGCCATGTGTAAAAATTAAGTCATTTCTGGGCCGGTTTTATTAAGTCGTTCGTCTGAGAGTGGGCGAATGGCATTCAACCTGCAGGGGCAAAAACTTGAAGTCTTCCATCGTGTTTGTCACGCTGATGGTGAAGGAGGCCCACTTTTGAGTATCCAGCTATCTCGCAGTAAAGCCAGCCTGGCCCTTTTGGGGGTCTCTGCCGCTGCCGTAAGTTTGTCGACATTCTACGTCATCGGTCAGGCAAAAAAGGCCGAAGCGCAGCCGCGCCCGCCTGTCAGCCTGGCTGTGCCGCTCGCCGC
>NZ_JBARZC010000202.1:0-4534 GCF_049649345.1 Henriciella sp.
ACCCCCGCCTCCACCACCTCCTCCTCCGCCCCCGCCGCCGCCTCCACCGCCGGCAAGTAGCTTCGAGACGCCGGAATATGACAGGACGGGCGGCCTGCCCCTGATCGGCGCGTCGTCTGCCTATGCTAGCGGCGGCACGGGAGATGGCATCCTGATCGCGGTTATCGACACGACATTTGACCCCGACCATCCCGATCTGATCGGACGCATCGTCCGGCCTGTCATCGACATCAATGCGGCCACGCGCACCGCAGATGATATCGACACGGAAGGCCACGGAACGCTGGTTACGGGGGTGGTGGCTGCCAACAAGAATGACAGCTTTGGCCATGGTATCGCGTTCGAATCCGAAATCCTTGCGATCCGCGCAGATCGGCCGGGCAGCTGCCAGGAGACCGGAGATGATGGCGGCTGCAAGTTCCGCGATGCTGACACAGCTGCTGCGATCGACCGGGCAATCTCTGAGGGCGCGCGCATCATCAACCTCTCGCTGGGCGGGGTCCCGGATTCTGATCCGACGCTTGAAAATGCCATTCGCCGCGCGACGGCCGCGGGCGTTCTGGTCGTCGTCTCTGCAGGCAATGACGCCGTCCCTGCCGGCCCGAGCGAAGACGATCCGAGCACTGTGCTGCCCGCCGAAGGCACCTCGCCGAACGAGCCAGCCAATATTGCAGGAACATCAGGAACACTCGGCCGGGTTGTTGCCGTCGGCTCGATCGATCTCAACGGTGTGATCTCCGACTTTTCAAACCGGGCCGGGACGGTCAACCAGAACTATTACATCCTCGCGCCGGGCGAGAACGTACTGACCACGGGGCCGGACGATGATGTCATCTTTCCCGATGCCACGGACAATGATGCCGATGATATCGGCGATTTCTACCGCGTCAGCGGCACGAGCTTCGCCGCGCCCTATGTGTCCGGCGCGCTAGCCCTGATGCTCGATATCTTCCCCAACATGGCCCCTGAAGACGCGCTTTCGGCCCTGCTCGACAGCGCGCAGGATTATGTCGACTCCACACCCGATCCGATCCGCGATGAGCCAGCCGGTGTGGGTACGGACAGCGTCTCCGGTGTCGGCATTCTCGACCTCGAAGCGGCCTTTGCGCCGCAGGGCTCCACCAGCTTCACGATCAATGGCAAGGTCTCCCCGACCTCGACCGTCATTGCCCCTGCTTCAGGGGCATTCGGCGACTGGGCCAGCCAGCCTGGCGCGTTCGACCAGCTTGTGTTTACGGACAAGTACAACCGGGCCTACCGCTTCGATGCGGCCTCTATCCTGCCGGATGGCGAAGCGCGCATTGCGGATTTCGACCAGCGCGCCAATTCTCTCGCCGGCCAGTCACGCGCATTTCGGCAAGGCCCCGTCAGCTTTTCCTGGCACCAGCCTGCCTTCCGCGATGATCCGGGTTTGCCGTTCGATGAGGCCCCGCCGGCCCAGTTCACCGCCACCTATCTCTTCGCAGGCGGCGGGGTCGAGTTCGGGCGTGGCTATGGCGCAAAATCGCTCGCACCAGACGTCAGCCTGATCAATGAGGCCGGCGCGCGCACCGGCTTCTCCGATGGCGGATGGGCCCGCTACAGCCATGACATTGGAGACGCCCTGTCCTTTGAAGTCTTCTCATCAGACGATGAGGATCTCTCTGTCTCTGGCGTTGGCCTTTCGCGGCTTGAGGACAATTGGGGCCTTCGCGGACAGGTCAGCTCGATCCAGGACGACCGGACCGCGCTTGGCGGCGTTGTCCAAGGCCGGTTCGGCGGCGAGGACCGCTCGCAGCTATCGGCCTATGCGCTGGAAGGCGCCTGGCGGCCAACCGGAATGCTGCGCCTGTCTGCAGGCATGGAGGCGGCCTCTGTCACCCTCCCCGGCGTCGACGCAGACAATGTCTGGACCAGCAGATGGTCGCTTGGCGCTGACACGCTGACGCCGGTCGGAAAGCTTGGCCTCGTTGTTGCCCAGCCGCGCCGCGCCGAAACCGGATCGCTACAGTTCGACGGCGTGACCGGGCTGGACGAACGCTTCAATTTCGTAACCCGAACCATCGATGCGCCGCTCACGCCGAGCGGGCGAGAAGTCAATTATGAGGCAAGCTGGCAGTTCGGGCTGCCGGGAGCCGTCCGCGCTGGTGTCACCGCGGCGCTCTCGACCGAACCGAACCATGTCGCCGATGCCGATGCGGCAGGCGTTTACTGGTTCAGCCTCTCAAAAAGCTGGTAATCGAAATCATGAAATCATACCTCTCCGCTCTCGCCCTGCTTGTCGCTGCCCCGGCAGCCTGCATAATGCCGGGCATGGCCGAGCCCTCTCCCGTCTGCGATTTCGAAACGCTCGATACGAGCGCCTGGATCAACATGATGCCCGGCCCCGGCGGCCCGCCCGGCAATCTGGTCGTGATGGTCAAGGTCGAGGATGATGGCATCTCGCGCCGGTTTGACAGCCGCGGCCTCTCTGCAGATGGCACACTGATGCTCGACGTCGTCGAATGTGGGCCGAAAGAGGGCCTCGGCAAGATCGTCTACCGCGGCAAGGGGCTACGGCCTCAGCGGGTCGATATTTATTGTGGCGGCGCGCTTGTGACGCGCATAGAGGACGTCACGATCGCGCAATAGCTCGCGCGGGCGGTGGCACCTGAACTATTTCAGCTGGCTATCTTTCGACCCGCGCCGGTTGATGCCGCCACGCTGGGCGGTCGCGGCGTCGCGTTCGCGCCGGCAGTCGATGCAGAAGCGCACGCCGGGGACGAGGGCGCGCCGTTTCTCAGGAATGTCTTCTCCGCATTCCACGCAATGGGTGAGGCTCTCGCCTCTCGCCTGAGCAGCCTTGATGCGCATCAGCTCGTCCTTGATCGAATCCTCGATCTGCTCGTGAACCGCGCCATCGCGCGACCATCCGCCTGCCATACTGTCCTCCGCTGTGAATGAAGTATCCCATCAACAGGTAAGGAGGATGCGGGGTTCCGGAAGGATCGGGTTTCAGTCCGCCTGCATCTCGCCAATCCAGTCGCGCACAACGCCGAGCCCGTCCTCATCGACAAGGGCGCGGCCAAGCTCAGGCATGGCGACGCCGGCTTCGGTCGAGGCCATGCGATAGGCCAGGATGGACTGGTCCGGTGCGCCGGGCTCGATCTCAAACACACCCTCGCCCGAGCCGCGGCCGGCCGCTGTGGGATGCTTGCCGAGACCGATCTTGGTCGGGTCGCTTTCTGTATAGCTGAGCCACAGGCCTGAATTGGAGGCCGAGCCTTCGGCGCGGTGGCAATGGGCGCAATTGATATCGAGATAGGCGCGCGCCCGGCCCTCAAGACTGGCGCTCGCATCATGGAGAGGCGGCACCTCTGGCGGTGCATCCGGCAGACCCTCCAGGATGCCGCGCGCCGACCAGTCGGCCAGCTGCGCCTTTCCATACGGTCCCTCATGATTGAGGTTGCGCGCCTTCGGACCGATCGGTGCGATGTCATCGCCCAGCTGATGGCAGGTCTTGCACTGGTTCTGGTTGGGCACGCGGTATTCGATGGAGACCGGCTCGCCGCCAGGATCAACGAATTCGAGATCAAGCCATTTGCCCGCAGGCGAATAGACCGCTTCGGTCCCGTCTTCATTCCAGACGTAGGGTCTCGCGGCCCAGCCGTCGGCCTTGTGGATCAGGAGGCGGGTTTCCTTATAGGTCTCTCCCTCTTCTGGCGCGCGCATGTCGGGCGCAAAGGCGAAGGTCTTGATCAGGACACTGCCGACCGGAAAGTCGAAGACATCCGTCTCCCGATACGCCGCCGCCTTGCCGCCCGGCACATAGACCAGCCGATGCTTGCTCGCATGGTCGGAAAAGAGCGGATTGACGAGATCATAGCCGATCACGCCGGGTGCAGGCTGGCGCGCCGCGGCATCCTTGAACAGGCCGTAGTCCGACAGCTTCGCCGCAGCCTTGTCGGCCAGTATGACGTCCATGTCCGGACCGCCAGCGTGTGCTGCAGGCCGCGTGCTGCAGACCCGTAATCCGCCTGCGGCAACCAGGATGACGAAGGCTGCGAGAAGCGCGCGCCTCATTCGGTGTGAGACAGCGAGACCGGACTGAGCCCTCCAAAGCTGTCGCCGGTGGGCCGTTCGGTGCTCGGCGAGACGCGTGACAGCTCGATTGGATAAGTGCCAAGGCCGAGATTGATGAACCCGACCTCTTCGGGCTCATCGATGGCGAGACTCACATCCGCGTCATCAGCGCCGTCCCAGCGTGTCACCCCGTCCCAGACAATCGCCGGCAGCGAGCCGCCGAGCAGTGCTGCAAACTGAGCGAGATCGCCCTGCGGATTATTGCCGCCAGTGCCATAGTCATTGCCGTGAATGTACACATTGCGCGGCAACGGATTGTAGTCCTCGTCGGTGAACTCTTCAGTGTAGGCTGTCACGAGGATCTGGACGGTCTGGTTGTCGTCGAACGTGTTGCCTGTCACCTCGACCCGGTCATTCGCCATGATGATGACGCCTGTGCCGGACGGAACGCCCGCCACGATGTTTCCGGGCGGCGCGAAATTGCGCGTATTAT
>NZ_JBARZC010000203.1:0-5923 GCF_049649345.1 Henriciella sp.
AATATCCCCTCTTTTACGCCAGAGGATAATTTCGTGGTGATCACCCGTTTCCGCAATTCACGGCTCGCCCAGAATGCCGAGCACGAGTTGCGGAACATCTATCTGAAAGATCGCCAGTTTGGCCCGACAATCCCGGAATCCGTTCAGGCCTTGCAGGCGATGGACCGCGCTGACGTCGATAGCTACATCACGATGCGGGCAAAATATGGAGGGCTGAGGAGCAGCGTGAAGAAGCTCGCGCAGAGCTTCACCGAATTCCTCGCCCAATCAGAAGGCGTGGAATCGCCGGAAACCGTCCGCAGCTAAACCCGCCATCTGTTTGAACATGCAGGCCTTTACCTGGCCAGCATGCCGAACGATGTCGCAAAATGGTACAGCATGCTTGCCGGCACCGCCTTCGAATAGGCGTTTCCGGTCTCGTCGATTTCGTCGAGCCACGTCCCGGCCTGCCAACCGTCAATGTACGTGCGCTTGATATTATCGAACAGGCGTTCGGCCTCGCCATTCGCCGACAGACCAGGGTGCAGCAGGCGGGCTCTCAGCATTTCAAGTTGTGGCCAGAGGCGTTTGCGCGTATTGGCGGGCCCGCCCAAGGCGGAGACCGAATTGAAGGCAAGCGCGTCCTTCGCATCAAGGCCGGATTGATCTGCGCGCCTGATCAGGCGTCTCTGCCAGCTCAGCGTGTCATGGCCCGAAAGCCTCTGGTGAAGGGTGAGAAGGGTCGACCATTCATAATGATGTCCGGGCTCGATTTCAGCCTTGCCGGGCTCGCCGTGCGCCGTCCAGTCAAGATCGAAGACCTCGACCAGTTCGTCATAGTCAGGCCGGAAAAGCGAGCGTTCGAAAAGGCTTACAATCTGGTTCGAAACGGCAAGGGCTTCCGTCTCGCCTGTCGCCTCGAAGAGGTCCATCGACGCTTCGAGCAGATGCATGTGAGGATTGGCGCGCCGGTAGTCTGGCGAGGGCAACGCGTCCAGCCAACCGCCATTCTTGGCATCGAACATCTGCTCATTGAGGAAATTCAATGTGTCGAACGCCATCGATCTGGCGTCAGTAAATTTGAAGGCATCCCAGGCCGCGGCCCCGGCCAGAACGACGAAAGCGTGGTCGTAAAGGTCCCGGGTGTCGTTCGCGATCTGCCCGTCCGGCGAAAGATGGTGGACCCAGCCTCCTTCCGGATGGCGGCCTTTGCTGATGAGATAGTCGAGCCCGTCTTCAACCAGCGAGCGGGCTGTCGCAGCGTCTACCCAGCCATTCCGGGCGGCGCGTGAAAAACTGAATATCTGGCGCGCCTGCACACGAAGCCGGCGGTTGGCTTGCGTGTCAGGCTCACCGGCGAGGTTCAACTGTTCGACAAAGCCGCCCTGGTTTTTATCCCAGGCCTTGGCCGACCAAACGTCAAACAGGGTTGTCAGGAAGCGTCCCGCCTCCTCGCACACCCTGTCCGCCACGCCGAAAACGTCACGTCGGGCCAGGAATTCCGCGCGCTGCTGCTTTACCGCAGCGTCGGATGAGAGAGAGACGATGGAAACAGCCTCGTCGGTTGCGATCACAGCGAGATCCTGAACATTCGAGACCATGATCCGCGGCCCCTCAGAGCGCAGGAATACGCGCTCGGAATCGAAGGCTCTTACCGGGCCCTGCTGCACATTCGAAGCTTCGCCCTCGGCCAGAAGGTCATAGATGGCGCGGTATCCGCCGACATCGCTCCACCCCATATCAACCGGAACGACCACGGTTTTCGTCGAACGCTCCATAACCGCATAATCGATCGAGATGTCCTTCGCGTCGCAAAAGACGTCCGGGCGAAGATTGATGACAGCATTGCAGGAATGCTGCATCGCCTTCTTCACCACAGGCAGGATGCAGGGCTCGTAAGTGTCGAGCGCATCAATCATCGCCTGCGCCCTGAACATGAAAATCCCGGCATTCCAGAAATACTGGCCGGACGCGAGATAGGTCTCTGCTGTCGGCTGGTCTGGCTTTTCGGCAAAGGCCTCGACCCGCGCAATGGGATCGTCGCTGGCTTCGGCCTTGATATAGCCATAGCCCGTCGCCGGATGGGTCGGCTTGATGCCGAACGTCACGATGGACCCGGCCTGAGCCGCCGGCAGACCGGCGGAGATCGCCGCGTGAAAGGCAGGCAGGTTGGCGATATCATGATCAGCCGGCAAGACGAGCAGGATCTCTTCCGGGTCACAGGCAAGGCAGGCTGCCGCAATGGCAGGGGCAGAATTGCGCCCGAAAGGTTCAAGCACCAGCGTCGCGCCGGGAAGCGTATTCAAAAGCGCATCGGCATGGCGTTTGGAGCCGATGGCGAGAGGCGCGCTGAAACGGAGGCCGCCCTGCTCTTCCGAAACCCTGTCCGCCGTCATCTGGATCATCGACTTCGGCGACAGGAGCCGCAAAAACTGTTTCGGGGTCTCAGGCGTGGACAGGGGCCAAAGCCGGGTCCCCGACCCGCCGCAGAGAATGACCGGGGTGATGTGGTGTGTCAGTGGTCTGGTATCCTCAATGCCGAGCATGTCTTTTGTCCCCAAATCTGCATCATGTCCCAAAACGATGCACCTTTACCGATCAGCCCCATAACGACGCGGCTGACAACGATTTCGATCAATCCCATGCATTTTCCGTGCGACGCGACAATGCTTGTGCAACACGGTTCATCCATGGTCTGGCGAGAAACCTGCATCCGGATTGTGAAACGGCACGACCGGTTGCCCTATGCCATCGCGGAGATCTAATGAAACGCATCTGCTTCAACGGAAAATTCCTTTCCGCAAAGCCAACAGGTGTGCACCGCGTGAGCGAAGAGCTTATCCGCGGCATCGACACGTTGCTGGGCCAGTACCCCGAGCTTCAATCGGCGACAAAGTGGGAAATACTTTGCCCGAAAGACGCCGACAGACAGCTGCCCCTGGATCACATTGAAACGCGAACGGTCGGCAGAACCACCTGGCAGGTCTGGGAACAGTTCGAGCTGCCTTTCTTCGCGCGCGGCGCTCTTCTGGTTAGCCTGTGCAACCTTGCGCCCCTGTCTCATCGACACGCGATCACAATGATCCACGACGCGCAGACCTTCATAACACCTGAGAGCTACTCTCTGCCGTTTCGCAAATGGTATCAGTTTGCGCTGCCGACGATCGGACGCCGCAATCGCCGTGTGCTGACGGTTTCGGATTATTCCCGGCAGCAATTGGCTAAATACGGCGTCGCGCCCACGGACAAGATTTCCGTCATCCATAATGGCGTGGACCATGCCAAAAACACGGGTGAAGACGTCTCCATCCTCGAACGCTTCGCGCTGAAACCAAATCAGTTTGCCGTCGGACTGGCCAATACCCAGGCCCACAAGAACCTGAAAATCGCGATACAGGCGTTCGAGCAGGCGGATCTGGCTGACCGCAAGCTGGTCCTTTTCGGCAGCGCCAGAAAAGCCGATTTCGAAGCCCAGGGCATCTCTGTTCCCGACAATGTCGTGTTTACTGGCTTCGTGTCAGAGCAGGAATTGAAAGCGCTCTATTCAGCGGCCGCCTTCATGGTCTTTCCGTCAACGACAGAAGGGTTCGGCTTGCCACCGCTGGAGGCCATGCTTGTCGGCACGCCAGCCATCTGCGCGCCCTGCGGCGCCTTGCCGGAAGTCTGTGGCGATGTTGCTACTTATGCCGCCGCAGATGATGCGGACGCATGGCAGAGCGAGATCAGACGCCATTTCGCCTTCAGAAAAGACGAGCGCAGCGAACTTGCCGCTGCCTGTAAGCGTCAGGCCGGAGCGTTTAGCTGGGGGTCTGCGTCGCGGTCCCTGCTGGTCGAAATCCTTGAGCAGAGCGGCATCGATATTCCCGGCCAATTGAAAGCGTGATCGGTGTCAGCTTTCCGGCTTCGCGGCCGGTCTGCGAACCATGCCCAGAAGCGTCGCTTCGAGCCCATCGGGGCGGCCTTGTAGGGCCCACAAAGCAAGGTGGGTGACGACATATACGCTCCCGCCAACGCCGGCGACGGATGCGATTTTCCATACTTCGCCAAGCTGTTCATAAGCCTGCCAATAGGCTCTGAGCGCAAACACCGCCGCCACCATAAGCACGCAGCTCAAAATCGTTCTCAGTGAATTCCTGAGCTGCTCGACATAGCTCGCCCCGACGAGTTGGCGGGCAAGCTGCAGGTTTAGCAGAACGACAATGACAATCGTGGCGGCCCGGGCAACAGAAGCCCCGATCAGTTCGAAGTGGATCGTCGCGAATATGACCAGCGGAATATTGAACGCAAAGGCGATCAGGTTGCGGATGAACAGGGACCGGGTGCGTCCCAGCGCCATGGCCGATGCATGAGCGCCCACGGTCAGCATATGAAGCGCGGTGGCCGGCGCCACGATCGAAATAACCACCGCCGCCAGCGACCAGTCCGGCCCCAGCAGAAGATACACAAAGTCGGCTGCGACAAGCGCCAGCCCAATGCCGAGCGGCATCATCACAGCCGCGATCACACTTTGGGCCAGCAGGAAGCCAGCCTTCAGGCGCGGCGCATCATGCTTCACATTCGAAAGCCCGGCGAACAGCGCATTCATGATCGGTGCGGCAAGGGACCAGACCAGTTGGCTGGCGATGCTTGTGGCGACCGTGTAGATGCCAAGAATGCTCGTCCCCAGCCTGTTGCCGAGAAAATAACGGTCAAACTGGGCAATGCCTGCGTTGGTGATCGTGAACAGGTTCAGCCAGCCGGAAAAGGAGAAAATCCATTTCGCCTGCTTGATCGATATGGATGGGATATAGGGCGCGATAAAATAGCTGAGCACTGTCGCCAGAGTCGCGCCGACGACGATGCCCACGACGATCGACCAGTAAGACCCCGTAAAGACCGCAATCGCCAGCATTGCGAGAAAGCCCACCAGCCGGCCGGCAAAATCGACAGCGGCCGGGATCATGGGCTCGACCCGCCTCAGATATTCCGCCGTCTTCGGACTGCGCAGGCTTTGTATCAGGGGCGCGAGGCTAAGCCCGGCGACGACAGGCGCGATCTCAACATTTTCCAGGCTGACCGCCAGTGGATAGGCCGCTGCGGTCATTCCGAGCGTGATCAGAAGCCCTCTGGCCAGACTAATGGTGAAAGCCGAGTGATAGTCGCTGAGATGCAGGTCGGTGCGCTGCACCAGGGCGTCATTGATGTTGAGCTCCGTCAGCGACTGGCTGAGCTGCAGAACAATCAGCGCCGCGGCGACGATACCAAATGCTTCGGGTGCGATAATCCGGGCAACAAGCAGCGTGCCCAGAAGATCAAGACCGCGTCCAAGCCCCTGAAACAGACCGAGCGTGACCGTCGCAGAGATGACTTTCTGCCGGTTCATATGTGAACACCACTCTTGCTCTGAGGGGGCTCGAAGCGGCCTTCAATCCTCTCGCCTTCGCGTGGGCCAGTCTGCACAAGGGGGCTGCAGGCGAGACCTGCAAAGATGAAGAACATCAGGCCGAGATCGACGCTGGATGAGGAAATCGATGTGGCTATCAACAGGGCCAGACAAGCGCTTCTCGCTGCCGCCTGAACCTGGGCCGCCGGGCTGGAGGGCGCCAGCCGGGTTTGGGGGCCCAGCATCAGCTTGTACAGGAACAGGCCGAACAGAAAGATTCCGGGAATGCCGAGGTTGGCCGGTACAGCGACAAGGAAACTCGATGCCCGCACACTCCCCAGCCCGGCGCCGAGCCCGAATGTGTCCACCACATTCTGCAAAGCGGACATGTTCCAGCGCGTGCGCTCGATGCCGCTTTCACTTGAAATCTTGGTCGCCAGTGAACTGTCGAAGATCTCGATGACGGGGGTCATCAGATCAGGCTTGATCGCCACGACAGCAGCGCCGGCGAACACGGCGAGGGGGCCGAAAGAGATGAACGTAAACCGCCTCGCGACCGTGGAGCTTGAGGCGGCAAGCCCC
>NZ_JBARZC010000204.1:0-1865 GCF_049649345.1 Henriciella sp.
GGCTGGGTTTTCAGGGAGCCAATTATAAAGCCCATGATGACAGCGGTGAGAACGATCGTGATGAGTGTCAGGGGCAGCAGGATTTCGCCGAGCGCCGTAGACGCTTCCATGGCGATCATCCACTCGCCCTGCGCGAGCCGTTCAGTCACCTCGGCCTGTATCGCTTCGCCCCGGTCACCCAGAAAAACCGGGCTCAGCAGACTGTTCATGATCATGCTGATAATGAAAGACCCCACCCATACGGCCAGGATCCACCAGCCCGTCGTACCGGCATCATGGAAGCGTTTCGCATAGACGCAGATCTCACAATACAGCATCACCAGGCCGAGCAGGAAGAAAATCATCATTCCGCCCATACCAAGGCCGCCACCGAGCCGGACCTGCACAGCCTGATAGATCACAGACGCAACCGTCAGGACGACCACCCCTTGCCAGAAGCGGTTCTTCAGGATGCGTCCCTGTGGATTGAACAGAAGATCGACCATGCGTGTTACAAATTCCCTTGGAGGACGAGCTTCAGTTACTCGAACTCGACCATGACCTCATCGGCTGCGACGCTGTCACCTTCGCCGACATTGATCGCTTTTACGGTCCCGGAGGCTTCGGCGCGGATGATGTTCTGCATCTTCATCGCTTCGACAATGCAGACCGCCTCGCCCTCCTCGACCTTCTGGCCGTTCTCGACATCGACGGAGACCACCAGGCCCGGCATCGGGGAGATGATCAGCTTCGATGTATCCGGCTTCGGTTTCTCCGGCAGACGCGCATGCAGGGTCGCTGTCAGCGGCGTGCAGACAAGCGCCCGCAGTGCGACACCGCGATGGCGGAAGACATAGCCTTCGGTCTTGTCGGCGAATTTCACGGCGAAGCTCTCGCCATCAAGCGTGCCCTCGAAAAGACGCGTTCCGGGCTTCCAGCTGGTGACCAGTTCGTGCGGCTTGCCATCGATGACCACAGTCGCTTGCTGGTCGCCGAGATCGAGTTCGATGTCCTGATGCGTCTCACCCAGAATGACGACCCAGTCGCGCCTTTGCGGGCCCGGCTCTGTCATACGGCCGGAGATTTTCTCCGCGCGGCGGGCAAAAACGCCGTGCACGTAGGCCGCTGCCGATGTGAGGTAGAGGATTTGGTCGTCGGTGGGGGGAACGCCATCGAAGCCGTCCGGAAACTCGTCCTTGATATAATTCGTGGTGATGTCGCCAGAGCGGAAACGGGCCTCATCCATGACGGCCGCGACGAAGGGGATATTGTCTTGAATACCCTCGATATGAAACCGGTCGAGTGCGGCGGCCTGAACATCGAGCGCCTCATCGCGCGTTTTTCCGTGAGTGACGAGCTTGGCGATCATCGGATCGTAGAACATCGAGATTTCGTCGCCTTCGCGCACACCAGAATCCATGCGCACCGTGCCGCCCTTGAGCTTTCCTTCCGGCGGCGGCGAGAAACGCTTCAGCCGGCCGATCGATGGCAGGAATTTGCGATATGGATCTTCGGCATAGACCCGGCTCTCGATCGCCCAGCCATCTATCTTGAGGTCTTCCTGCTTGATCTTGAGCGCCTCGCCCGACGCGACGCGCAACATCTGCTCAACCAAGTCGACGCCGGAGATCATTTCGGTCACCGGGTGCTCGACCTGGAGGCGGGTGTTCATTTCGAGAAAATAGAAGCTCTTGTCGACGCCTGAGGCGACGAACTCGACCGTGCCGGCGCTGTCATAGTCGACGGCCTTGGCGAGGGCCACAGCCTGCTCGCCCATTTTCTTGCGGGTCGCCTCGTCGAGCAGCGGGCTTGGCGCTTCCTCGATGACTTTCTGGTTGCGCCGCTGGATGGAGCATTCACGCTCGAACAGGTAGACGCAATTGCCG